>NZ_QKVN01000044.1:0-23998 GCF_003231195.1 Acinetobacter sp. WCHAc060042 | reverse complement strand
AGCTGATCTAAATGCTTTTGATGCCAGGCACGAAGTGTTTCAGGAGTACAACCGATCTTAGGCGCAATTGCTGTGATCGCAGCCCAAGTAGAAGGATAATCTTTTTCAGATTCAATCAATAATTGAACAGCTCTTTCTCTGATTTCAGGGGTATATTTTAATTTTGTCATCGGGATAGTCTCTCAGAATATTGACTCTCCGACAAACCCGGTACGGTTCACTTTATTATCTTAGAACTCTCTAATGATAATAAGTTTTTTAAACAGTAGAATGGCTATCTAAACGTTGAGCATAAATTTGCTGATGTCTTGGATGCTGAAGATCTATCAACCTCTGTGCCAGAAAGAAAATCTCAAACCTGAAATCATGAGAAATGTAGTAGACAAGGATAAGTTCCCTCAGCAGTTGCCACATAAGGTAGAATAGAAAAAGGTTACCGACCTTTAATGTCAAGGTGAATATGAAAACGTATTCACCAATCTGATGATGAAGGCTAGGCAGGCAATCGAGAAGTTCTACACAGATGGTAGTTTATAGCTATCCTGCCTGATAATAATTTATTGATACAACTCCCCAAGAAGAATCAGGAAAAGCTCTAGACCTTTAGGAAGAAACGGTAGAATCTGGATTCTCCAAGAATCCCCCACAACATCTCATTTCTCTGCTCATAGCTCATTTGATAGCAACTTCACTATGGATGATCAATTAAGCTATTCACATCGAATTGAGTGTCAGTGAAATGGTTTTGGTTGGTGATTTTCTCATTTCTAAACCTGAGACCATCGGACTATCATGCAAAATGGACCACATACGGTCCATAAAAATTTAGAAGCAAAGTTCATTATAGGTATAGAAAAACCCCATAAACCAAAGGTTTATGGGGTTTAATAACTAGTGGGCCCAGACAGACTTGAACTGTCGACCAACGGATTATGAGTTCATAGGTCTATTAATTAGCTATCAAAATATAACCTAAACTGATATCAAGCTTATTTTACACATTATCGTAAACAGTGTAGCAAGTTGCTACACTGTCATATAACTTCTTTTCCAAATATTTCATTCAATCGTTTTCTATTTTCTTTTACAAAATTTGGATTATTTTTCAATTTATATTTCATTTCTTTCTTAAATTCACTCATTGAACTGCCAGCTACAGCAAAATCCATTTGGAACATAATATCATTAACTATCACATTTGCTTGAGATTCAGTTAAGCACCCTTCTGTCTTAAACCACTTACTAAACTGTTTATAATTTGGGTCGTTCGCATAGATGTACCAAGACCTTACGGTCATATCGAACTTCGCACCTAATTCTTTAACAAGCGCATTATCATCAAAATTGACATCTAAATAGATTTGAGTCTTATCATTAGTATTAGATACAACAACTTCCGTGGCATGCCTATTAAGAATTTTAAATCGAACTCCGACAATAGGTCGACCTTTCTTGATGGTATCGTATTCTAATTGAAGACTAGTCCTTTCATTAATTTCTTCAATAATTTTGTCTAAAACGTATCGTCTAAAATCAACCCAACGATCGTATTTTTTCTCCCCAATATCAATTAATGCTTTGATATTCTCAAGTGAAAGTTCAACCTCATAAGAATCTTGATTAGCATACTTAAATTCATTTTTGATAAAGTATGAATACAAACTCATACTGGTGACAGAGTCCAAAGCAAATAAATCTTTCAATTGATAGGTTGTAAAATTTCCATTTGCTAAACGAGTAAAATATGGAAGTACTTCACTGGTGAAACGTATCTGCAAAGCATTTTTAGCATCATCTTCCCAACGGAGTTCACGAATAATTGGTACTACTGAGTGTACTTTTTTAACTTTACGCTTATTATCATCCACGGACTCTTCAATTACAAAATGGGCTACTCGTGATGATAATTCTTTATAAATACGATCAATAGCAACATTAATGGAATTCTTTTTATCTAATCCTAATAGTTCGCCTAAATCATCTTTATGCAAATAAATATAAGTTTGCTCTGTAATTTCACGATCTTGATTATTCTTCTCACCATAATTCGCAACAGCCATCGCATAAAGTAGAGCTTTATACTCATTAGATGATAATTCAATTGGTCTAATCAGACGGTTACTAGTGCTGACTACTCCATTATGTCGAATATTACCAATACAATAAGGTAGATGTTCTAATTCTTCTGGTTCGTTGTGATTGCTCATAAGTGGAAAGATTAAAATATTTTCTACATGTTATACACAAAAGTGGAAGAAGATGCAAACCGCTCACTATTTTCTCTTCCTTACATTAAATTAACTCAGTTTATGCCCATCAAACACCTTAAGAGTGGAAGAAGTGTCACTATTAAAGTGCAATTTTGATACTATTTAGTCTTATGGTGGAATTAATATAAAATTAAACACTTTTAAGTGACAATTCTTCCACCTTTGATAATTCATCCGTGTCGCTAAAGCAATCAATTTGAAAATAGGAATAGCCTACAGCACCACTAAAGTGGAATTAATCAACACACATTCCACTGTTAAAGTGACAAGCCTTCCACCATTCCGATATTCTTGACTATTAAACATCATGTTATCCATTAAATTTTATACAAATAGTTTATCCACAGAATAAAAAACAACTAATGACAAGTCTTCCACCTTTATTTCAATAAAAACAAACTTATCAACACCACAAGCAGTTGACTTGTATTGTTTTAAATTAAAAAAACCACATTAAAATAAATCACAATGACAAGTCTTCCACCATAGTGACAAACCTTCCACTTATCGGTGACAGACCTTCCACTCATTAGTGACAAACTTTCCACTTATCGGTGACAGGCCTTCCACTTATCAATGACAGGCCTTCCACTTATTAGTGACACGCTTTCCACTTTAAAAACCTTATCTAGTTGTTTTTAAAGAAGTAAAATTTGTCTAATTATAATTAACTAATTAACTAATTAATACTAATTAAAATTAGCTAGCTATATTTTTAAAAAAAGTTAAGAAATGTTTTTCCCACATCTTTTGAATTCAAAAGATAAAAATATGACAAAGGAACTGTAGCAAGTTGCTACAAATATCTTTATATTAAATGAAATCAAAGTAAATTCCTTAAGACAAATATGTCAACTAAAATTATTGCTGTAGCTAATCATAAAGGTGGTTGCGGGAAAACAACTACTGTAGTACATCTTGCTTCAGAACTTGCTGAATTAGGAAATAAGGTCTTAGTAATTGATCTGGATCCACAAGCAAATGCAAGTTTACATATAGGATTAAGACACCCTAGCGAAGTTGAAACTACATCAGCGGAATTACTCATTGGTGATATAAGTCTATTATCGGAAGCATTAGAAGAAGAAACAAAGTTTAAAAATGTTTCCTTAATATATGGCTCATTAACTCTTGGTAAAACTGAAGATCAATTGAAAGATGATGCACCAAGACCAACCGAGGAACTTTCAAATAAATTGAAAATTCTAGAAGGATTATATGACTACATTCTTATTGATTGCCCTCCGAGTTTAAAATTATTAACCAGCAATGCTTTAGCCGCTTCGACACATGTTATTGTTCCAATCGAATCTGGTTCACAATACGGTCTCTATGGTGTTACTGATTTAATTAATCATTTAAGTAAAATTAGAAGAGTTAACCCTGAATTAGAACTCTTAGGTGCTTTATTAATTAAACATGATGAGCGTCAGAATGTATGTAAATTAATAAAAAATGAAGCATTTAATCAAGTTGGAGAATTATTGCATACCACAATTCCGATGAGCACTAAAGTTAATCAAGCTGCAATTTTGCAACAACCTTTATTATCTGTTGATAAAAACTCAAAAGTTCGAAAAGCTTTTGAAACTTTAGCACAAGAAATTGTTCAGCGTGTCAAATAATATAATTCTGGAAATACTATGGTAAGTAATAAAGAGATATTGGCTAAACGTCTTCAGCAAAATACTCAAAAGCATCAACATGCCCAAAAAGAGCATATTAATGATGTCAAAGAGCTAAGACGTAATGTACAAATTACAGATATTCAGGCTAGCCCTAACCAGCCTCGAAAACTCTTTAATCAACAAGATATTGAAGATTTAGCAGCATCAATTGAGGAAATTGGGCTATTACAACCAATTGCAGTTCGTAGAATAAATGATAAATATGAGTTGATTGCTGGTGAAAGACGATTGAAAGCCCACCAATTTCTCAATAAGAACACCATTGAAGTAATCATTATTGATGCATCGGATGAAGAAGTTGCTTTATTAACATTAGCTGAAAATTTAAAGCGAGAAGATCTGACAGATTATGAAATATATGTTGGATTAAATTCTTTGGATGAAAAATTAAAAAAAAATAAGCAGAAGTTAGCAAAGTCATTAGGTATGAATCGTGAAGATATGTATAAATATTTATCTTTTGAAAAATTACCTGGAGAGTTGATTGAAGATTTGGAAAAACAGCCCTCATTATTAGCAAGGACCGCTGCTACAGCAGTGAAAAAGTTTCTATCAGATCATGATGAAAACAATGAAAATGCTAAAGAAGCATTATTCGAAGCATGGTCAAAATTGCTTAAAAAAGAAGTTGAACAGACAAAACTCGCATCACTAGCTGAAAAAATCTTTAAGTCAAGAGAAACGAAAGAAGTAATTCAAACTTCAATTGTACATAAAATTGAATATGATGGGAAAGTTGCTGGTAATATCAAATTTGACCATAATACATTAAAGGTATCTTTAAAAATCGGACAATTTGATGATCAAAATTTACAAGAATTAGAAGCTTTCCTAAGACGAATGTTAGAAAAATAAAGTAAAAAAATAGTGTAGCAATTTGCTACACTATTTTTTGCAATTAGGAAAATCTATATAAGTAGTCATAATAACATTTCCATAAATTTGTCATGTAAATTGAATATTTAAAGCGTATTTTTCGACCATCTTAAGATGAGTCGATGCAATGCTTTGGCATAAGAAAAATTAAATAAAAAAAATTAATAAGTTTGGCATGCTGTAGTTTGGGCACAGTTATTTTGACGGGCTGTCAAAGTCCTACTTTAGTTCAATCAACTTCTACTTCAGTACAACCATCAAAACAGCCTTAACGTGTGGTTTTTTTCTTGGGAGATGGAATGGGTATCACGACACTAACAGCTGCACGAATTTATGCTGTTGGTGAAGATGGCCAACTGCCGATAGATCAACTGCCAGTGTCAGCATTTGTTCGTACTTTCTCAAAAGATGCACAGGTTAGAGATAGCGCACCATCGATGGGTGCCTATATGACAGGTGTAAAAATGAAAAATGAATTGATATCCATGGAGACTGGAACAATTGCAGTAGAACTAAATCAGGCCGGAAATCATCAATGTGGAACCAATCCTCAGAATCAGAATAAGCAAGACACCCAAACTTTACTCGAATTGGCCAAAGCACGAGGTTGGGGTACCGGGGTAGTCACAACAACTCGCATTACGCATGCTACACCAGCATCGACTTATGTCCATATTTGTCATCGTGATGCTGAAAATGACATAGCATCCCCATTAGTACCAAGTTCGCAAGGTGATATTTATCAGTGTTATAACGTCAAATTAAAAGACGGGGTTGATGTGATTCTAGGCGGGGGTAAGCGTCAATTTCTGCAAAAAGATCAAGGGGGAGAACGGATAGACCAACGTAATTTGATCGCAGAAATGCAACAAGCAGGCTATCGAATGGTCTATGATCAAACTCAACTCTCCCCGATGAAGTTAGGAATGAACGAAAAATTATTGGGTTTGTTTAATACTAGCCATTTAAGTTATGACTTAAATCGAACCAAAAAAACTTGCCTGAAGCTAGCTTAAAGCAAATGACGTTGGCCGCTTTGGACATTCTAACCTAAAATAAAAATGGTTTTTTCCTGATGGTTGAAGGTGGGCGTATATACCATGCTTTACATGACACTAATGCTAAGCGTGCATTACAGGATACGATTGCCCTAAATGAGGTTTTGGATGCAACCATTAAAAAACTTCAACAAAGTGACCCTGAATTAAAAATACCTTGATTGTGATAACTGCAGATCATGATCACACTCTAATTTTAAATGGCTATGCCAAGCGTACCGGAAAATATGTACAAGGTCAGGAAACCAGTGTACTAGGTGTTTAGTCCCAGATTTTAATGGTGCAATATTCTCAGATAAATGGAAGGAAGCACTATGGGACAAGTTCTACACAGCAGCGCCACAACGACACAGGCAGTGCGTCGAGCAATACAAAATAGTCAAGAGAGCTTAAGAACGCTAGCCAAGCGTTACGGCATCAATCAAAAGACCGTCGCAAAATGGAAGAAACGTACTTCAGTAGATGATCTTACAACCGGCCCAAAGAATCCTCGCTCAAGCGTGTTATCGCCTGAAGATGAGGCGGCAATTGTTGCTTTTCGAAAACGCACTTTGTTGCCGCTAGACGATTGCCTTTATGCATTGCAGCCGAGTATTCCTTATCTGACACGCTCGTCGTTACACCGCTGCTTGCAGCGGCATGGTATTTCACGACTGCCTGAGGTACAAGGTGATCGCCCTGTCAGGAAGCGCTTCAAGAGCTACCCCATTGGTTACTTTCATATCGACATCGCTGAGATGCAAACAGCACAGGGTAAGCTTTATCTCTTCGTTGCCATTGATCGCACTTCCAAGTTTGCGTTCACTGAATTGCATACTAAAGCCAGTAAGATGGCAGCCGCGGAGTTCATGCGCAATCTGGTTAAGGCTGTGCCCTATAGAACCCATACGGTGCTAACAGATAACGGCATCCAGTTCACGAACCGCACCTGTGATCGCTACGCCTCTGAGCACATCTTTGATCGGGTTTGTACTGAATGTGGCATTGAACATCGTCTTACCAAGGTTAAGCATCCATGGACCAATGGACAGGTCGAGAGGATGAACCGAACGATTAAAGAAGCTACTGTCAAACGGTTCCATTACGACGATCACACTCAGCTATGCATTCACCTTGCTGATTTTATTGCTGCATACAACTTCGGCCGCAGACTCAAAACACTCAGGGGCCTGACTCCCTACGAATTCATCTGCAAACAGTGGACAGATGAACCTGAACTTTTTAAGATTGATCCGATCCATCAAATGCCGGGACTAAACAACTAGGTTTGGTTAAAAACGGCTTTGTTGCACAAATATTTAAAAAATAAAATCTCCCATACCTACTCATATTTAAGTGACAACTTGGGTATGAGGGCGACCTAATTCTTTGAATTTATTTAAGACAGCTACGCGTGCATGAATCTCATTCACTTGACTATCAACATTCCTTGAGCAGAGTTTATCGACTAATAATTTAATGCAATGCATCTTGGTTTCAACCAGACTTTGCCGATGATAGCCTGACCATTTTTTCCAGATTGTCCTGCCCAAACATTTAACCGTTCGAAGGAGTTCATTTCGCTCTCGTGAATGAGCTTTTATATCTTTCCAGGGCTTTGCATTTTTTCTAGGTGGAATCACTGCATAAGCTTGCCGATCTGCAATGACCTGACGGCATCGTTTTGTGTCATAAGCACCATCTGTATAGACAGAATCGATTTGTTCATCTAAAGGGATTTGAGCAAGTAAATCTTCCACTACCTGTGAATCACTGACATTATTTGCTGTAAGTTATACAGCACGTATTTGAAGGGTTTTAGCATCGCTACCAATATGAAGCTTACGCCATTGGCGGCTATATTCAGGTCCATGTTTCTTAAGCTTCCATTCACCTTCACCTAAAAACTTTAGGCCAGTAGAGTCTACGAGTAGACGGAGACCTCCACTACTTTTTTGATAGCCAATTGCAATATCGATATGCCTTTGTCTTCTGCACAGTGTGGAGTACGAATATCAGTGTGCCGCAGCAAGCGGCGTAAGAGATGAGGGTATGGCCCCTCGCTATCGGCTTGCAGGAGCAGGTAGCAAACCACCATAAGCGGCTTGGATCAAAAGTCCCGGTCGTGAGCGTTATGGAAAAGGCGTTGTAAAGGCGTCAGGTAAGAATTAGGAAGGCGAACACCAGTGAACTGCCGTTCAAGTGTCGAAAGTACTCAAATGACATCAAAACCGGGGATGGATGTTGCCCCGCGATCAGTTTGGCCGTTACCTGCTTACGGGCCATTCGGTGTCCGGCGTAGAGGCAGCGCGATCCTAATTCAGGCTTTTACGTTGAACTGCGGGAACCTTCGGTGGCGATGTCAAGCGAAAGGTACAAGCTCAAAAGGCAAGGCCGATAATAGCAATGCGTCACCAAGGGGCGGAGCAGCTCGTAGTAGTGTTGAAGTTACTGTAATAACACTAAATATAAAAAAAATGGAAGAATAATTCACTAAGTTATTGTTTTTAATTTGATGCTTGTTTTATATGGGGATGATAATAACTTCTGATTACTAGTTTTTACCTTAAATATACCGATTGAAAGATTCATTTAAAGGCTATGAATACATGAGTTTTACAGTTTGGCTAGGTCAGCATGAGTACTTTTCGCAAGATTTAAGATCGACCATGAACGTGATTAAGTTATAGAGGATTGATGAAATAGTTTTTATGAATTTCTGGCTTTCTGGGCTGATTTTATCAAATTCATGTCTATGCAAAATTGCGACATATTTCTCGTGTTGGTAGTTATCCAGAGTTTGGTCTGCATCTATCCATAGTGCAGCCCTTTTTTTGGTGACAGTTTTTTCTTAGTGATTTTCGATCTGGATGTAGTGATTTCACGTTTGCAGAACATATCTTGGTGGTGATCCATCTAATATTCGTGATTATAAAGCGAGCTAATTCACAGGTTCTACAGATTATGTAGCGACTAACTATAAGTTGATGGTTGGCGCTTAGTTTATATTTACGCTTAGGTTTCAGTTAAAAAAATCAATATTTTGTTGAATTCGTGATTGAATCATCTCTAGGGTAGATTCTCAAATTTGATGGGGATACAGGCGCTGCGCAATTTGACTAAATTGAAGTGCAATTTCACGCATGGCCAAGATGATCTCATCGACTTCTAGAGTAGTCAGATTCGCTTCTGAAGTACCGAGTTTATGTATGTCATTTTGGGAAATATTGAGCGCTTCTCCCATAATGTCCATTTGATGATAATCACCTGGACCTTCACAGAAGGTCACATCATAGGCTGGAGCCAATTTCCATTGACCATTTTTTGCCATGAGAAAAGAAAAGTTCTTGGTATGGTCATCCCGATTATTGAAAAGTACATTAAACACAGCACGTTTAAAGGCATGCAGTCTTTGTCGCACATCTTGCGTACACATCAAGGTTTCCCGAAGAAAACTGCGATAGTCTAGGCTACCTGGAACTTTATAGTCTGCTCCAGTATATGCAGCCAAACTCTGCATTGGAATCCGCATGCCATTTTGACGGTCGAATCGTTTAGAAGCAAAAGCCATTAAACCATTGGGCAAATTAAAAAATGGTTGTCTGGAGTCTCGATTGCACAAAGTCGCAAACAATCTGCATAGACGGCTTCAATGGCGCAGACTTCAGGGTGCTCGTGCTGAGCAGGAAACTTAATCAGCCAGGCTTCATGTTGATTAGAAGCTTGAGTCGAAAACTCTAAATTGACAGGATCTCGATAAACCAATGCTTTGGGTCTGGCACCTTGGGGGGAGTCCCCCATGACCAGCAAATGTTGTAAAAATTCGCTACCTTCTCCTTTGAGGACTTCTTGGACCTCCTGTGCCAATTGCGGCAGGGGGATATTTTCTGAAGTTTGTATCTCTGCGACACAGGGTTCAAAGGAGAGGGCACCGATTACATGGGTGCTAATATAAGTTAGGCATTCCAAAGGGCCGATTCGTGCTGGATTCAGTCCAATTTTTCGAAAATATCGATCCATCAACAACATGTCCTAACCATCTGGTAAAGCGTCATAGACTGGACCTGGGAGTCCCATTTGATGAGTAGGAAAACCCTGTCTGAATGGTAGACCTTTTAAAGGGAGTAAGTAAGAAGAGAGCTCAACACCTCGCTGTATTGCTTCTGGGCTATATTCAAAAGCAATGTTGGGTCTACCATTGTTAGCGGCAGTTGAACTAATCAGCGTTCCCCCCAGCCAAGTTTCACCCCAACCGTTGTAATAACACTAAATATAAAAAAAATGGAAGAATAATTTATTAAATTATTGTTTTTATGTGGCTGTTAGTGATGTTATGAATAATAATAAATTTTTTCTTAAGAAATTTTACCTAAAAAAATTGATCAGATAATTTTCTTTAAATGTCATGTATACATAAATTTGACAGTTTGAAGGGATCGGTATGTGCATTTTTCACAAGGTTAAAGATCGACCATAAATGTGATAAACGGCAGGGGATCATTGAAAAATGAATGGATTTAAAAACTACATGTATGCACGGAAAAAAGTATCGCTGCGGTTCTGCTGACAGGCTGTATTGAGCATTGAATGCAAATGATGTAGTAATTGTCTACATGCTATAAGACTAGCATGATGAAGAATGAAATGTAGTTGCCAATATCTAACTTGGATTGAAAAGCATAGCGTTGTTATTCGGAGAAGTGAGGTGAGCCATCCTTCTCTTATACTTAAAATGATACTTATTCAACTGATCTCGACTCATGGGCTGGTTCCAATTAGATGGGTAATAACAGAAAACTAAAAAAAATTGGAAGAATTCTTAAAATTTAGACCGCCCTAGATAAGTAAAACGTATGTATTTGTTGAGAATTGTAATTTTGAGAAAATTTAGTTGATAGATTAAATGTCTTTTCATATAAAAAGATATGCTCATTTTTTATATCGATAAAAATGTTAAAATTTGACTATTTAGTAAAAAATATTGAGATTTTTATAGGGCAATTTATCATGCCCTTTTGCTTTGACCGACCAAATGTTCTGCTTGAGATAGTAAAAATTAACTCAGAACTACTAAAAATCAAAAAGATTAAACAGAGTCAGAAAGTAGTAGTACAGGCAAAGTTCAAAGTAATCTACGTCAAAATTTGGCAAAAAATCTTGCTATTGATGCAAAGGGAGCCAGGATTACGTGTGCATTCTAATTATGTTGCAATCTTACAGCTGATACATAATCTTGATGATTTTATCGAAAAATCACAGCAACACTTGTGCTTTGACAGAAAAGCTCAGAAAGAGCTAGATGCTAAATTTTTTGCTAGATTTTTTAAGCTAACAAAAAGTTCAATCAAAGATCAACTTTTACCAAATTGTTCAGATCGTAATGAATTTAACCAATGCAATTTGATAAAAAATTAAGCGAAAGCGAATATGCCAAAGATTGAAACAGAAGAGCAATTCTTAGAATTAGCAGAAAAATTTAAACAAGATTATTGTCTATTACATGATGATGTTGTGAATAAACAATTTGTCGATCTATCAGATGATTTACGTGAAAAAGCCCACGCTCTATATAAAGAAGCGCAACAGATATATGGCTATATATCTAGCTCTAGACAATTAGGTAAATATTATTTTCTAGCTTCTTTAAGTTATTTTGCATGTCCAGATACTAGTAATACACAAGAGCTGTCATCGCAACGTTATTTGATTCTGCAAGCGAGTTTTTTAACATATCGGCAGTATCAAGAATTTGCAAAAATTGATAAAGCTGAGAATAAGCAAAAACATGTTTGTGACCTATTACGCTATGTCTCACGATATGTGCTGGATTCTAATAATGCTGAATTATTTCATGAATGTAGTAAGCTGCTAAATTGTTATGTCACGTACGAACGTAATTTGAAAAAAGAGGATCGTAATCAACTTTTTAATATTAAAGATTTCAAACAAGTACAAGTCATAGAGTATTTATCGGCTCTATTAATAATTTTTAAAAGACTAGATGATCGTCGTGTTGTTCATCGTCAGCGTAAGTCAAAAAAAAGCAAAGTTTTGAAATGGCCAACTAAAAATGAACTCAAAAAATTTCGTGAAATAAAATCAGGTAAGCATGAAGATATCGGACATAACGCAAAGATCAGTTTTTATGATGCCTCTCTTCACAAAGATGAAGATGGTGAAATTGAGTTATTGGACACTGAAATAGAATTATACTCTGAAGATGAAAAAACTAAAAATTTTAATCATTTAATTAGTGATTATGCTGCGTATTACACGCGGCATCGCCAACGCCGTCATGCGCCATTTATTACAAATCCACATTATTTGGCGCCAGATATACTGAAGCAAATTGTTTATGTGCTAAGAGATGAATTATCAGGACGACCGAGGAATGCGGCGATCGCTGCTGCCTGTTTACTGTCTTTATTGACGGGATTATCACCCGTTGCACTGATGGATTTTAATGACCTTATTCAGGAGGGTACGTTGATTCAAAATGGTTCAAGTAGACGTCGCGAATATTTACTCAAATTAAATCTTAATATTACAGAGCAGAAGATTAAGAGCTTAAATGATGAGCGATGGAATGAAATGATGACACATCAACTACATTTACCTTCTGCTTGGTTTGACTATATAGAACAAGCATCGAATCCACTAATTTCTTCAACACACATTAATACCAGACTTAAGAATTGGCTTGATAATCGGTTTGTAGGTTCGATTACTGTTGAAAAACTGCAGGCTCAATTATATTTTCATATATATTATGAAACATATAATGAATATCTAGCTCATGTAATTGCTGGGCGGGATAGTCAGCATCACATGCCTGGTATCTATTATGGAGGGCTACCGAAAGCTCAACTCAGCAGCACATATCTAGCCTTTGTAGAAACAGCACTTACACCACATTCCTCGCAATTTACTGAAGAACTCAAAATATTGCGACAACAATTCAAAGTGCAATCTGCATTATCTATAGGAAGGATAGGGAGCCAACTGGCACTTGAACCCAGTTTTGTGAAAGAGCAATTTGCTTTTTTACATAAACATTGCCAAGAAAATATTCAAAAAGATCAACATATCATTAATCAATTGAATGCATACGCGTGTTGGATGTGGCATGTTAGCTTGTTGAGTTTGGCAAGTCGGCCTAAAAAAAATCTGTTGGGGAATTTGGATGATTATTGTGTTGAGCTTAAGCTTTTATATGTAAACGATAAAAGAAATAGTAAAGCAAGAAAAGATGGTCGTTTTATCCCATTATCTGATTTTTTCATAAAAACACTGCAAAATTACACAGTCTTTTTAGAACAAATTATTGAAGCGTACGGTTCGTTTTTTAGACAAGTCTTTGCAAAGAAAATTACTGTAAATGATCTTTTTGGCAACGTCATTGGTAGTAAAGATATCTTGCCGATAACTGTCAAAGAGTGGCAGAGCAGAAAAATTAAGTTAATCCCTTTATCTCGAAATTGGGTAAATTTATATATGGAAGGAATCTTTCCAAAGAATATGTATTCGAATTGGTTACGTCATTTTGATATGAATTTTTTGATGTATACAGAAGAAAAAAAAGAAGAAAAAAAAGAAGAAAAAAAAGAAGAAAAAAAAGAAGAAAAAAAAGAAGAAAAAACTGCTTTAGCATTCCATTTAATACAGGCCCTTTATGGTCATGACCAACGTGACCGAGAGGCTTTTCATCCGCATTCTTCACTTATTCCGAATGTCTATGTACAGCAAGCCCGCCAGCAATTGCAAGATAATGTCAAATTTTTATCGATTAAACACTTAGAGCGAAAATAGTTGTATGCAAAAAATCAAAGAACTAATAAAACCGCAACTAGATGATCTATTTGTTGATATTCATAGATTGGTGAAAAAGTCGCTAGATAGACAGCCTTCTTCACCTGAAGTATTGACGAAAGACATGCAGCAAAAACTTGATCAGCAGATCGCTGAAAAATGGCATGACATTAAAGATAGTGTTGATTGTTTGAGTCAAAAGTTGAGCCGAGACGAACAATCAAAACTGATGCAATTTACTGAAGATGAATTTAATAAAAGAAGGAGGCAATTCAACCAGAATGTAGATAAAAAATCATACAGAATTAAGCTAAATCCACATACGAAACGGATAGTACTGCCTAGAAAAATTGAGAGTACAGAGTCACGATTAGAACAGGGGCATCTACATATTTTGGTAGTCAAGGAATTAAGGCAGTATTGGCAAGATTCATTTGAATATTGGGATGAACCGAAGTACTTATGGGGAAATTTATGCTTAAGTTTTATATATATTTCAGGCTGTGCAGATGAACAGCATTTGATTACTATTCAGAAACAATTGCAGGATGCCATTGAGCTTGGTAAAAATTTGAATTGTTTTCGGTTATACCATTCTGATTATCAAAAGATTACTAATCCATTGTTACTACATTATCGTGTTGAAAACTCTCAATATGGCAACGATGTAGAAAAGGGAAAGTTGTACCAATGGAAACATGTTTTTTTTAACCCATATGCGCAGTTCATTTTACAATATTTAAAAAAGTTGAAAGCCACTCAGAAAGAATTTCGTCTGCAACATTCAGTTGAAGATTGTATTTTAGAAAGCTTGAGTAAGATAGGCAGGAAAAAAAGTCTTGGGGATCTGCAATATCAAATTAAACGCCGTGGATTTCGTGCATTTAATGATGTGCAAATGGTACTCGAATTTAATCCAAACCTTAGCCTAGATATATTTTTGAGTAATGTGCTTCAGCAAGAGATTAATACTGTCGCTTTAAGGCCATCCGAATTTAGATTGCTGTGGAATAATGATTACAATCAAGTCACAGAACAAGAGAATCGCCCTATTCATTTTGAACAAGAGCAGTTACATCCGGAAGTTCCGACTGCACAAAGCAAATTACAAAAGATTCCGTATGAGTTAATGTTGTTTGATCAAAAGAAACGTAAAGGTCAAAAAGTTGAGCGTTTAGATAAAAAGAGGAATAAAGAAGAACGCACGCTACGTTTTTGGCAAGAAACCAGAAGGGTGTTAGAGGAGAAGATAGTTGATGCTAATACGGAGGAAAAGTCTTTAATTGATGCTCAACTACGCTTAATTGAATGGTTAATGCATTTAAAAAAACGAGGGCTTCAATTATCAACTATTGAAAGCTACTTAGGATCGTTTGGTAAAGAATTTATATTTGAGATTTGGCTCAATAAATTAGATTTAAAGCAACAATCCATTGATGATTATGAAGATTTATATCGACAGTTGTTGAAATATAGCAGTGAACGAGATGCACAAGCAACTCAACGTGAAGCTGTTAAAGGAAAAACCTCTCGTAAGATGCACCAAACAGCAGAATACCGTTTTGGTCGCCTAAAAGATTTTCATCAATTTTGTATAGAGAATTTTGATGCACCAGAGGTATTGGTGTTACAGAATTCAAGTTTTAAGCATTTACAAATTTGCAATGCACGCCTAGTAAGCCCTTTGTTATTTGGCAAGCTATTGGAAAAACTAGAACATTTAAGTCAAGAGCCAACGGCATCAGAGTGGGTCGATCATCTGAGTTGTTTAAAGCTGATGTATTTACTGAGTTATAGAACTGGACTCCGATTAAATGAAGTTCGTTGTCTTAAAATACAAGATATTATTTGCCCAGAGTTACTTTATAAAGAAAAAGAAAATACAGCTTTTAATAATATCACGCTTCATATTCAGAACAATTCATATCGCCGTCTGAAAACGCGAAGTGCGAATCGTCAAATACCATTGAAAATTGCATTGTCAGAACATGAGTTTTTAGTAGTACAACGTTACATACAACATCGTTATGAGCAATATTTGGTTAATCAGCAGGATGATCTACTTTTTAGTGTGAATCATCGTGTATTAACTGATCAATGTATCAGCAAAATTACAGTAGATTTGTTTAGTCAAATATTAGGTATGCATCATGGCTTTAGTTTTCATACATTACGCCACAGTGCTGCTAACTATCTAGCAATAACTTTGCTCGGTTCAAAAGAAATGATCAAGACCTACACAGATTTTCCTTGGGTAAAAGCAAAAAAGATGAGGGATTTATTGTTTGGTATGAAAGCACGTGCTCAAGAAGAGATTATTCAACATAAATGGCAGGTGCTCGCCTCTTGGATGGGGCATAGCAGTATTGAGCAAACGGCTTCAAATTACCTTCATGTTTTGGATTTATTAGCAGTCGATCGAATTTATAATTCGCCGTGTATCATTTCAAAAAAAGTATTAGAACAGTGTTTTAGTCCAGTGAAGTCAAGTACAGACTACATAAACCTAAATCGTTATACTCAGCAGCAGAAATGGTTTCATTCTTATCAGCAAACACAGCCAGTTACGATGGCTGGCCGACAAGAAAAGAAGTTTAGTATAGAGAAGAGTACTCTGACACCTTTTCAACGTTTGATAAGTTTTAGAGAAGGTCGTTTAAGCGAAGATACTCAAGCTCAAGAATGGATGCAACGATGTCAATGGATGAGCACTAAATGGATGGATCGCCAAAAATTTAATTTAAAAACGAATTATGTTTATAGTAAGAATTTAGAAGAGAGTTGGTTTGATGAACTTTACGAAAAGGCTAAAAAACTGACTCGTCCAGATGAAATAATTCCTCTCCTTGATTTTCATTATAAAGATGATAGGCAGCAAGATGCACTGAAAGAAAAGAACATGGTTAAGGCGCTTAAAATATTATTATTATTTGGAAAACTGCGTAAGAATTTTCTGCATTTTCAATGCCGAATAAAAGGTGATGAGCAACAAATTGTTAATTTTATTACTGGTATAGAGCCAATGTTAGGAGATCATCTGTATTTAGAAAAACAAAACTACCCAGTTAATTTGGATGCTCCTGAGCGAACCGTTAAATTTAGTTTTCAAAGAGTTGTTGGTTCTAACAAAAAAAATGTTACTCCGCTGGTTATATTTAATTTAATGTTAAAAATGATGCAAGAAGATAAACTTTGGATTAAATAGCCTAAGCATCTTAAAGAGGGAAATTTAAAAACTTTAGCATCACAGTTTCGTCACTGAATTTTAGACAATAGTGTAAATTGGTAAATCGCTGAGCTAAAGTCTTGTAGTCCAAACTCGATATGACAGTTACCCATTTTATAATGTGTCTGTCAGGTTAAATTTGAACTAAATTATTCTCAGCCCAAATCCGCTTCCAATCAAATCATGATTCAAGTGGCGTGTGGCCACTGCTGAATCTAATTCACAGTACCTAAAACAGGTATCAACTTCGGTCCAGCCATTCTCGCTTTGCTAATGATCTCCACCAGTTCAGCATAACTCAGTTCAAACTTATCCTCACTATCAAAAACATAAACCATGTTCTTGCCTTCATATTCAGCTGGAGTAGGTGGTACAAAACGTTTCGGGATAAGAAGCTGTGCGAGTTGTTCATCATTTAATTTAAATAAGTGCATGTTTTTATCCTATTCTTGGTAAGTCTGACCATTTGGTTAAATACGATGGTGATCTAAGGTTTTGATTCATGTGCCATGAGGCTTCTTGATTGTTGGCAATTCCCAATGTGACGAGATTCTTCCCAAACCGTACACTGATGGCTTCGATGGCATCTGAAAGTTTTTCGCGTTCATGCCTATGTGAATAGTCCGTGAATAGATCGGGTACAAATTTGGATTTATCCGTAATTTCGAGCAGCACGATTCCCGCCTTTTTGTACTTAAAACCCTTCTTAAATATCTGATCGATACCCTTCATTGCTGCCTTGGTGATGAGTAATAAGTCGTCTGTATGCTCATGCATCTGAACCACGATATATGGCGAGTAGCGCTCGGACTTATCAAAGCGACTGGTTTGGATATAGACCCCAATCATTTTGCAGATTGAGCCATCTTCCCGCATTCGCTTTACGGCTCGAGCAACATAAAGCCGGACAGATGCTTTGATGTCATCCATTTCATACACTGGGTTGCCATATGAACGACTGCTGATGATTTGTTTCTTCGCTACAGCATCATCACTGAGGTCAATACAAGAGAGGCCCTGTAGCTCAAGCACCGTCTTTTCCATCACGATACTGAACTGCTTTTTGATTTCTTTAGGATTGGCATTGATCAGATCTAGAACGGATTGAACACCCATGGCATTGAGCTTCTTACAGTTCTGCCTGCCAACGCCCCAAACTTCGGATACATCTACTTGTGCGAGTAGCGTTTCTGTAGAGCATGGGTCCATATGGGCCAGATTACAGACTCCATTGAAAAACTTGTTTTTCTTGGCGAGATGATTGGCAATCTTGGCTTCAGTTTTAGAGCGACCGATTCCAATGCAGCAGGGTAGTCCTAACCAACGCCAAGCTTTAGCCCTCATATCTTGCGCATATTCAGTCAGGTCAAATAGATGCTCATAAGCTGTGAGCTTTAGGAAACATTCATCAATGGAATAGACCTCTTGGTCTCCTGGTGCAACATAGTCCCCAAGCAGCTCCATAAAGCGCTTGGACATTTCGCCATATAAGGAGAAATTACTGGATAGCACCTGAATGTCATGTTGCTTGATCAGGTCCTGAATTTGGAATACAGGAACACCCATCTTGATGCCGAGATCTTTCGCTTCCTGACTTCTGGCCACGGCACAGCCGTCATTGTTACTGAGCACAATAGTAGGGCGATCATTCAAGGCGGGATTAAACACACGTTCACACGAGACGTAGCAATTATTCACGTCGACTAACGCGAATATTTCATTTTCACTTTGCATGGTTATTCTTCTTTTTATGAGCGGTGATAAATACGTTTTAAATTAAAAGTCACCACACCCCAGATTGAGATGGTCTGACTGTCATCAGGAATGATGTGATTATAATTAGGATTTTCAGCCTTCAACCAAAGTTCTGGAAGCGGATAATCCTCATCTCCAAATATCTCTTTGATTTCAGACTTGGACATCTTATTGGTGATCATCAGCCGCTTAATTGTCGAGGCATTGTTATCAATCAGGGCAACAACAATATCGTAATGCTTGGCTTCAATACTGCGATCAATAATGATTGGATCATTAATCTCTAGGCCAGCATCAAGCATGGATTCACTGTCTACATAAGCAATGAACGTAGAAATAGGGTTGTGAATCAGGAACTCATTCAGATCGAGCGCTTTGTCTTGCTCATCCTTGGTGCTGAAGGCTGGACCTGCAGGGATGCGCTCTAAAGAGACGGGAATGGATACTTTAGATTTGGGTAGAACTGAAGTAAGCCCTAACTGCGCAACCAGTTCATTTTGAACAGCGATTTGTTCAAGCACGGTATTGATGGTAGGGCTTGGCTTACCCTCTGGACCCATGAGCTCTTGTAAAGATGACCATGCGTCGTCAGAGAAGTAGATAGGCAACTTCTTAGACATGTGATACTCCTACGCTACGAGGCGTGTTTGGAAGTAGAATTTGTCTAAATAGGATATTACTAACAACGTTTGAAAATCAAATTTAAAAAGTTGTGGATAAACAAGGATGCGTCAGAATAAGACGTTTTGTTTCTGCTCATCGCGTGGAAAAGTGATGAATTCATCGGGCATTTGAAAAAAATATTCATGCGCGTGTTCATGATCTGCAGTCAGCCAGTCTTTTCTGTACTGCTCTGGAATAACGATGATGGAGCGTTTTTCATCCTTCGGTGCATGGAATTGCTTCATGAAGGGGTGATGATCCGAATTGATGGTCAACATTGAAAAGGAACGTACCTTATTGCCATTAATCACTGCATCATCATAGATCCCTGCAACAGTAAAAGGCTGATCATCTTTACGCTTGATGGTGTACCAGTGTGGCTTGCCATTGATGTATTTCGGCTCATAAAATTCTTGTACTGGGACTAGGCAGAACTTGCTGTACTTCCAAGCATGTCGAAAGCTAGGCTTATCTGCTACAGACTCAGTTCTGGCGTTATAAGTATGACTGCTGAACTTCAATTCTTTCGCCCAGCTCGGTAGTAATCCAAACTTTGCAATATCAAGCTCTAAGTGATCTGAGCCGTTCAGAATGATTGGAGCATGATAGGAAGGGAATACATGATCCTTAAGCTCAAGATCAAACTGGCTTGTATCGACACCTAAGAGTGTCAAATTTCTTTTATTTGGAAATAGGTAATTTGAGCACATAGCCTGATCACATAACTAAAGAATTTATCTGAAATTGTATACGATGCTTTATGGAACACATGGGATTTATGGTGTCAGTTCAAGTAGGTTATATGAAAAAAGTCATGATGGGGCAAGTTACATTTTCAGTTAAAGTATGACTTATGGGATGCAAAACTACGTTGGGCGTGAAGTCATAAAAAAATTAATCAGGATTTTGCATAAATAGTGCGCCGTAAGGCGCATTATTTTTAAGGAAGGTTTGTATTACTCGACAATATATAACTTATGTTTTTTCTTCGGGGGCTCAACTTTAGCTAAAGCATCAAATGTTAATTGATTAAAATCTTCTTCAGAGATTCCAATTTCATCAAGCATTTTATTTTTATCAAAAGATGGTTGTGAGGCTAAAACAGAGATAATTTTGGGCAACATCAAACTCTCATCTCGATGAGTTTCTTCAGGTTCATTAATGTTGTAGCCCAACGAATTGATCTTTATAGAGTTACTACGATTAACCCAATCACTAACTAATCCCAGCTTGTGAGCTTTATAGTTAATAGCCTTCAGGGATGTTCGCCAAATCTTTTTATACTCAATCATATTTTCTAGTGAAAAATAGCGTGGAGCAGTAGAAAGAAATGCATCTGTTGGCATTAAAAATTCAGATGAAAATTGATCCGCTTCAGTTTCGAGAACACGATTATCTTTCTCGACACGAATTTTTTTGTTATGCGTATGCATAACGATATGACCAAGTTCGTGTGCACAATCGAAGCGGGCTCTTTCGGCAGACTTAAATGTATTTAGAAATATGAAAGGGCTACCACTTTCATCATCAAAAAAAGATAGTGCATCAATTTCTCGAATTTCAGTCGGTAATCTAAAGACACGGATTCCCTTTAGCTCACACAACGAAACAATGTTATTAATAGGTTGATTACCTAAAGCCCATAAACCTCTCAACTCTGACGCTAGGTGATCGGCATACTTAGATTCACCCAAAAACTCAGTAATATCTAAATCAGGACGGTGAAAAGTAGGTAACTTTACTTTCTGATTTAAGTACTTGTTAATATTTATTGCTAAAAGAGTATATGCCTCATTAGCTTTTCTATGCTGTGCTTTAATACGAGCAACCGATCTATAGAAGATTTGGTCTGTTTCATGTGGTTGTGTGTCATTACCTGCAAAGAATGACTTGGGTAAATTTAATACACGGCATATATCATCTTGATCATTTTCATTGATTTCTTTATCCACGTCTAAAAGTTGCTTTACCTTAGAGATAGAGCAACTCAATTTTTCTGCGAAATCGGTATTGCTAAGTCCTCGTAATTCTTTAGCAATACGTAAACGATCTTTATTAAACACATTAACCTCAGATTAAACTACAAGCTGAATATCAAAATCATCTGGTTTAATTTCATTAGATGGTTCCAATACTGGCTTAGGATCAGTTTTTACAGGAACTGTATTATCTATTTCAAATGCAATTCTGCAAGTATGGTCACTTGGTAAAATTGAAATTTTTTTCGCTTTTAAGTCCTGTACGAAGCTAGTTGGGTATGCAAATTCAAAAGGAATATTTGGGATATCAATGTCTTTATAGGCTGGATGTGATGCTGAAGGAAAGTATAAAATCCATGTTCTCAATTTTGTCTCATCATCATAAGCAGACTGATTCTCCTTAATATTATTTAATGTCATTAATCCTTTTTCACAGTGTGCTGATACAACTTGATCAGCTAACCCCAATGCAATATTCCCGCTCATAAAGATAATTTGTATTTTCTTTACTGTATTCTCAATTCTTGGCTGGCTGTCATTGTGGAATATCCAAGCAGGATCAGATTGTCGAAGCAGTAAAGCAATCTGTTCTCCAATTTTTCCCCATCGTGCAATAAAGCGTGCACGGTTATAGTGAGTATTTGTTCTATAGTCAGCATCACCGATCATAATTGCGTTTCTGACTAACTCGAGATCAGGTAATCCTAACTGTTTAGCTTTTTTGATAGCATTTTCACCTTTGAAAAAATCACATGGCGTGGGTTCAGAAGGTTGGATTGATTCTTCATCAAGGAGATTTAAATTCATCTTAAAAGTTATCCTAAAGTAGCGAATGTCTTTTTTATAACATCTTTTGATGTTTTAAAAAAGACATTTTTATAAATGTGTGCTATCTTCACTTACAACTTGATAATAAGAATTTTGGAGAAGAGACGTTGAGTAACTTATTCATTAATCATAAAAATTGTCCTGAATGCGGTGGCCGTATCAAAGGCTATTATTACTACTGTGGGCAGTGTGGTAGTCAAAATGTTGTAAACTGGAAGCACACGGGGATATTTTTGTTGATTGCTGGAAAGATTTTTCTGGTTGCTATGCTTTTTTTGCTAAAAAATTTTGTTCAAATCCATTTTTTTCACAAGTTTCATTGTGCTAATTTTTTAAATAATTCATAGAGGTTGATAGTAAAATGAAAGTTAAAGATTTAATTAAATAATTAGAAGAGTTTGATCTGGAATTAGATGTTTTAATTGCTAATGAAGAGAACAAAATCATTGGCATAAAAACCCTAGCCCGATTCTTTGAAATAAGCTATGTTTCTTTTGTTCATCCAGAGACACAAAGAAATGATATGGAAAGAAATGTTGAATTTACCTTTTTAGGAATGTCGACTAAAGACTCTAGAGTTATTGTTTTTATTGACGTTGTTCCATAATTTTCAAGTAGTCAAAATGAGTATACAATATTCATGTGATGCAAGAAGATACAACTGGATAGGATGGGCCCATAAGTATTTGAAGCTGCCTCGTGTATGATCATGGGGACTGTCCAAACAAACGGCTTTTGAGAGTGCTGCCTGATACGAAAAATAATATCCAAGAGATGCTAGCGGTAAATTTAGTGTAAAATTTAATGCTAGCCATCATTAAAACTTATTTAAAAATATGAAGTTATATCGCACAGATTGGAATATGTTTCCTAAAACGGTTATTGACCGTGGTCTTGGAGATGCAACCTCTCATTACATGTATGAAGCTGCTAAAGCAGGGGATGTTGAAAGTGCGTATATTTTAGCTAAAGATTTAGTTTCGGATGAGGCGATTGCTGAACTAGAAAGAATTATCGATGGTCGGGAAACTATTATAGTACCTGTACATGCTGAGGAAGCAGTCGGTCGTAATATGATTCCTTTAGCTACTTCAGCAGTTATAGCAAAGAAACTTGGGCTTGAAGTTGATACGAATATAGTTCAAGCTATAAAAGTATCAAGAACTGGCGGTGATGGGTGGCATAGATTGGCCAACCCACCAGCATTTGATGGGACAATAAACAATGATAAATGTGTTATTATTGTTGATGATACCCAGACCCAAGGTGGTACTTTTGCAGCATTAAAAGGTCATATTGAAACAACTGGGACGAATAAAGTTATTGGAGCATATGCACTGACGGGTAAACAATACTCATCACAATTAGCTCTAAGTAAAGAAACTCTTCAGCAATTGAGGGATGTATATGGTAATCTTGAAGCATGGTGGAAATCGATTTACGGGTACGATTTCGAAAGGCTCACAGAGTGGGAAGCAAAGTATATCCTCAACTCTCGTAAAACAGCTGACGAAGTCCGAGATAGAATCATTGCGTCAAAACAAACGTGATGCTTATGCACTTATGATGAAAATGAATTAATTATTATTTAATTAAGTTAAAAGACTGCTATATAGCGGTCTTTTTTGTTTTTGAGCTCTACAAATTTTAATGAGTACATATAGTTACTTTTATAAAAATGATAATAAAGGGTAGAGGAGGTCATCTAAGAATTTAAAGCACAAGACTTATTTAACATTGATGACAGAAAAAGTGAGTTGTTGGGAACTTAAAGAAGAGGTGGTACTTATAATGGTTACTAAAATACAAATACTTAAAATATTAAATATATAAAACAATATATTACAAATATATATGATGCGTAGTG
>NZ_QKVN01000043.1:0-25788 GCF_003231195.1 Acinetobacter sp. WCHAc060042 | reverse complement strand
CTTAAAATTATCTAAAATTTAATACATCATAGCCACCACGGCCTAAATTTTGTAGAATACCCTTTTCTCCCCATGGTGCTTTTACATGACCGCTTGGACAGCTCACGTGACCGTCGCAACCGTTGTTGAAAAAGACGGAAAATTTCTGTTTGTTGAAGAACACAGCGCTGGTGTGACACATACAGTATTTAACCAACCCGCAGGTCATGTTGAATCAGGTGAAACCCTCATCGAAGCTGCCATTCGTGAAACAATGGAAGAAACTGGACATGAGGTGTCTATAGATGCGTTATTGGGCATTTATACCTATACACCGCCCATGTTTCCAGATCGTACCTATTACCGTTTCTGCTTTTTAGCGCAGTCACTTCATCACCATCCAACAGCCGAACTCGATACAGGTATCGTCGGTGCAGTATGGATGACTTTGGATGAACTACTCGAAACGGCTCGTGCGCGTAGTCCATTGGTGATTAAAGCAGTTCAAGACGCACTCGCGGGTCAAAAATATCCTTTATCGCTCGTTTATGAGCACCAAAATTCTCCTCTTATTTCAAGTTTGGATGCCTAGTCCTATGCAACAACGTGTCATCGTCGGTATGTCGGGTGGTGTAGATTCATCTGTTTCTGCTGCTCTTCTTCTTCAACAAGGTTATCAAGTTGAGGGTCTTTTCATGAAGAACTGGGAAGAAGACGACGGCACGGAATACTGCACAGCGATGGAAGACTTAGCCGATGCTCAAGCAGTCTGTGACAAACTAGGGATTAAGTTACACACCGCCAATTTTGCTATGGAATATTGGGATCGTGTATTTGAGCATTTCTTAGCGGAATATGCTGCGGGCCGTACCCCAAACCCAGATATTTTATGTAATAAAGAAATCAAATTCCGTGCGTTCTTAGATCATGCCATGCAACTAGGCGCGGACTTTATTGCAACTGGTCACTATGCACGTCGCGGCGAAACTATGACCAACTCTAAAGGTGAGGAATATGCACCTTTACTACGTGGTTTAGATAAAAATAAAGACCAAACCTATTTCTTACATGCTGTGCATGGCCGTGAAATTAATAAGACCTTGTTCCCAGTGGGTGAAATTGAAAAGCCAGAAGTACGTAAAATTGCGGAACAATATGACTTAGTCACGGCGAAGAAAAAAGACTCAACGGGCATCTGTTTTATTGGTGAACGTCGTTTTAATGACTTCTTAAAACAATACCTACCTGCACAAGCTGGAAAAATCGTCTTAGATGATGGCAAAGAGGTTGGTGAACATCACGGCTTAATGTACTATACGCTCGGTCAACGCGGTGGTATTGGTATTGGTGGTTTGAAAGGTGTCGCTGAAGGTGCATGGTTCGTTCTACATAAAGATATTGAAAACAACCGTTTGGTGATTGGTCAAGGTCATGAACATCCACTCATGCAAAGTACTACACTTTGGAGTGAAGCGATTGACTGGGTCGCAGGTGAAATGCAGATTCCTGAGACAGGTTTCCGTTGTACCTCTCGGACACGCTATCGCCAAGATGACCAAGATTGTGTGATCTTTAATGATCCGACTACCCCAGGTGGCGTACGCGTTGAGTTCGATGAACCCCAACGTGCCGTGACTCCGGGTCAGAGTGTCGTATTCTACTCAGGTGAAGTTTGTTTAGGCGGTGGCGTGATTCATCATACCAATGCTCCTAAACCTGATTTTATTTAAAGGATTTTAAGACATGGCTGAGTTACCGTTTCAACAGCCTCAAACTTTGAACGAACGTCAAAACCGAGCGTTGGCGTTGGCGGCTGTGTTTCAGTCTGCGCAACTGACACATATGACCGCCTTGAGCGGTCAGCAAAGTATTGGGGAAAGCGGTAACTTCTATTTAGAGCAGTTGATTAAAGCCAGTTTAAATATCCGACCAAAGGGCAACCAAAGCGGACAAACCTTAGACTTCTTTCATCAGCTGGCGGACATCTCCTTAGGACTGAAAACCTTAGAAAGTAGCATTACCCAACCCTTTAATACCTCACCCAAAACTCGAATTCCTAAATTATCCACTGCTAAACTTCCCATGACCTATGCCATGGCACTCTTACAATTAGAAAAGAAAGTGTATAGCAACCCCAAATTCGTTGAAATTATTGAACAGTCCCAACAAAAAATTTTAAGACAGCTTTCTTTTTTCGATAATAACTATTTGCACCCAAGCATCATTGCCAACCTCGCACAAACCTACGTAGACACTGCAGGACAAATTAACCCACGCATTATGGTGCGAGGCAATGCAGAAGCATTTAAAGATTCATCACATACCAACCGCATTCGTGCTTCCCTCTTTACAGGCTTACAATTGGCACATTTATGGCGTCAGCTCGGTGGAAGTTCATGGGGCATGGTGTTTAGCAAACGCAAATTGCTTAAAGATATTCAAGATCTCGCTCGTTTACAGTATCAGGTGATTTAACACATAATCGACGGGCTTTTTAGTTTTACGTTTAATTCCAAAGTTTAAGGAATCGCTATGAACGCTTTAACCGCACTTTCTCCATTAGATGGACGCTACGCTAGCAAATGTGATGCGCTTCGTCCTTTCCTCTCTGAGTTTGGTTTAATCCATGCTCGTGTGACTGTTGAAGTGCGTTGGTTACAAGCGCTTGCAAACCGTCCAGAAATCACTGAAGTCCCTGCATTTAGCGCTGCGACCAATACTGCACTTGATGCAATTGTTGCTGATTTTTCTGAAAGCGATGCAAATCGTATCAAAGAAATCGAACGCACTACAAATCACGATGTAAAAGCGGTTGAATACTTCCTGAAAGAAAAAATTGAAGGTATTGAAGAACTTAAAAATGCAGGTGAATTCATTCACTTTGCATGTACATCTGAAGACATCAACAACTTGTCTCATGCACTAATGCTGAAAAGTGGTCGTGATGTATTGGTTACCTCTATGCAGCAAATCATTGACTCAATCGTGGCATTGTCTGAAAAGCATGCTGACCAACCTATGTTGTCTCGTACACATGGTCAGACTGCAAGCCCAACCACTTTGGGTAAAGAAATGGCGAACGTAGCATATCGTCTTGCACGCCAAATCAAACAATTCAAACAAGTTGAACTTTTAGGCAAAATTAACGGTGCGGTAGGTAACTATAACGCCCACCTTTCTGCTTACCCAGACATTAACTGGCCTGCGCACTCACAAGCATTCGTTGAGTCTTTAGGTCTAAGCTTTAACCCATACACCACTCA
This sequence comes from Acinetobacter sp. WCHAc060042, assembly GCF_003231195.1. NCBI lineage: Bacteria > Pseudomonadati > Pseudomonadota > Gammaproteobacteria > Moraxellales > Moraxellaceae > Acinetobacter > Acinetobacter sp. WCHAc060042. The sequence goes on along the minus strand of NZ_QKVN01000043.1, from coordinate 22,546 downwards.
AATCGAACCACATGACTACATGGCGGAACTGTTTGATGCTTTACGTCGTTTCAATACGATTTTGATCGACTTTAACCGTGACGTTTGGGGCTACATCTCTTTAGGTTTCTTCAAGCAAAAACTGAAAGACGGTGAAGTGGGTTCTTCAACAATGCCACACAAAGTGAACCCAATTGACTTTGAAAACTCAGAAGGCAACTTAGGCTTAGCCAATGCAGTATTGGCTCACTTGGGTGAAAAACTTCCAATTTCTCGCTGGCAGCGTGACCTAACGGACTCAACTGTACTACGTAACATGGGTGTTGGTTTTGCACAAAGCTTGATCGCTTTTGAAGCATGTTCAAAAGGTATTGGTAAACTTGAACTGAATGCTGCACGTATTGACGAAGACTTGAACAATGCGCAAGAAGTTCTAGCTGAACCAATTCAAACCGTTATGCGTCGTTACAACGTTGAAAAACCATACGAGAAACTAAAAGCATTAACACGTGGTCAAGCGATGACGCGTGACATGATGGTTGACTTCGTTAATGGTAATGAACTTGAAGCTGTTCCTGCTGCTGACCGTGCACGTTTAGCGGAAATGACGCCTGCAACCTATACAGGTAATGCAGCTGAACAAGCAAAACAAGTTGCGGACTTAATTTCTAAAATCTAACTTTTAGAAATTAAAAAAAGCGAAGCTTAGGCTTCGCTTTTTTATTTATAATACAAACAAGCATATTGCACACATCTCATTGAAAAAATAAAAAGATGACAACCATACTGAAAACATCAACCACAGAAAATCCCATCAACAATCAACTGGAAAGGCCACATTGGATCTGTCTCATCCTGCTTTGTTTAGCAGTGGCTTTGGCTTCAATCCACCCGCTTGAACTCAGCTCTTATATCTTGCATCAGGTCGGAACTGTGTTCATGCTAATTACGCTGATCATTTGTCTGTATAAACTCGGACTCAGCTTGATGAGTTTTGTGCTGTATATTGTTTTTTTGCTGATTCATATACTTGGCGCACATTATCTGTATTCTTATGTACCCTATAATGAATGGTCGATCCAATACTTAAACCTTGACCTCAACCAGAGTTTAGGTTGGACACGTAATATGTATGATCGCTTTGTACATTTAGCATACGGTCTACTGCTCTACCCATTTTTCTATCGTGTATTTCAAGTCTGGTTACCGCAACTTTCAAAACTGACACTATTCCTTTTGGTGATTCAGTTTGTGATGGCAAGCAGTCTGATTTATGAATGGATTGAATGGCTGATTGCCATGGGGCTCTCTCCAGAAGATGCTGAAAATTATAATGGCCAGCAAGGTGACATGTGGGATGCTCACAAAGATATGCTATTAGCAACCGTTGGCTCAATCATCACAGGCATCATTTACTTATTTAAAAGTTAATCAGCAGTTAGTCGAATAGAGGCAACTGATGACTGTACAAAATTGATTGCACGTATTGTAATTGATGCACGAAACTTTAAGCAGACCATAAAAAACACCACGTTGGTGGTGTTTTATAAACATCAATCTTTTGCAGACTCATCTGCTGGCACTTCTGTGATACGACCACCACGTGCGAGAAAAGCAGCCACTTCATCTTCTAGCGCTTGGCGCTGTTTCAATTTCGCAGTCACAGTGAGTGTCTCAGCTTCGGCAACATCACCATCACTTGCTGCATTTTCAGAAGAATCTGATGCGCCCTTTTCAGCGGCTTGAGCTTCGTCCTCATCAACCGCTGAGTCTTCTACATCATCATAATCATTTGAATCAGTCATCTTAATCTCCCCACAAATGACCTTTAAGGTTCCAATGTATTACTGGTTTTCAATTATGTTGAAATTTAACAAGCTCTCAGCCTTTCGCATAGTCTTATTCAACAGAAAATCGTATCTTTTTTAATCAAAATCGTAATCTTATTTTACGACTGGCTAAAAAATAACACTTCCCGTCTTAGACAGCATAACGCGTCTCTTTGAGCAACCCTAAACCATTAGCCTGTGTCATAAAAGCATCTTTTAATACAGGCAATTTTTCAACCTGTTTCAAACCAAAGTTTCGTGCCCACACTACGGGAAAGAGTTGTGTAGTTTCCATCCAACCAATCGCAGACATGCTATGCATCATGGCATCATTTTGTCCTTTACGGCGGTGTTCATAACGCTTCAATGTTTGCTCATTTGCCCATACGCCACGTGCTAGATCATGTAGTAATACATCACACAGTACAGCCGCATCAAGACAACCAATATTCACACCTTGCCCCGCCAACGGATGAATCACATGAGCTGCATCACCAATTAAAGCCAAACCCGCTTTAACATATTGTTGTGCAGCACGTGCTTTGAGTGGGAAAGTAGCACGCGGTGTCGCTTCCAACACTTCGCCTAACATGTGGTGACTTTCTCGCGTTAACAGCTGGGTAAATTCAGCATCTGAAAGGGCTGCATATTCTTCTGCATAGTCATCAGGTAAAGTCCATACGATAGACTGCCAATGCCCTGCTTGCTCTGGTTTTAAACTCGCCATTGGTAAAAATGCCAAAGGGCCAGTTTCTAAGAAAATCTGACGTGCAACATATTGATGTGGCCGTGCCGTCCGAATGGCGCAACTCAAGCCCGCCTGTTTGTAGTCGAGTACATCAATATCAATAAATGCTTGCTCTCGTACAAAAGAGTTTGCACCATCTGCGCCAATCACCAGTTTGGTTTTTAGTACCGTGCCATCAGCTAAATGGATATACCATAGCCCAACACCTTCTTCGACACGGGCAACTTTAACTTGGGTGCGGTAATCATTGAGTACAGTAAGCATCTGCTGTTGAATGGCTAAATTAAGCAAACTTGGCTCAACCATAGAACCGAGGGCTTGTTCGCCTTGCGGTTCCTGCTGGGACGCATGACCAAAGTTAATTTCACCATAGCCATTTTTATTCCACACCTGCATGCCGCTATACGGCATCTGGCGGGCAATTTTATCCCAAACATCAACAGTTTTAAGTAGGTGTATCGTTGCTTGACTGAGTGCCAAAACACGTGGGTTGGCAACACTTAAGGTTTTTTGTTCATCTAAAATAGGTGCAGCATCCAGTACGGTAGCCTGCACACCGCCTTGCGCTAAAAGCAAAGCTGTCAGTCCACCCACCAAACCACCGCCAATAATCACGACATCTAAAATATCAGTTTGAACTTGACTCATGCTTTTAGCCCCATGGCATAGTTGGCAACGAGCGGTTTAATGCCCGGAATCGTATCAAACGCGACCAGCCCCGTGTTTCGAATAAATTTTAAGATCGGGTTGCTGTTGCTAAAGCCACGCACTACAGAGTCGCAGAACTTAATCACACGCTGTTGGTCAGTCAAACGTGAAGCCTCATAGGCTTGCAGCATCTCAGCATCACCCAAGTCTGCATTTTGCGCAATTTGTTCCGTTAGGTAACGGACTAAGACGTGCGCATCTCGCATACACAGGTTAAAACCTTGCCCTGCAACGGGGTGAATGGTATGCGCGGCATTGCCCATTAACACCACCCGTCCTACGGCCTGCCTTTCTGCTAGTACTTGTGACAATGGAAAACTAAAACGCTTACCTGTTTTTTGGAACTTTCCTGCGCGGTCGCCATAGGTTTCTTGCAAGGCAGCTAAGAAATGTTGGTCATTTTCATCGCCCAACCATTCACCTTCTGTGCCTTTTTTCACAGGCCAAACCACTGAACGACGGTATTCCCCCGGAAGAGGCAATAGTGCCAATGGCCCTAAGCTACTAAAACGCTCAAAACCCACATGGTGATGTGGTTTTGAGGTTTGTACAGTAGTCACAATAGCGACTTGGTCATAATCATGTTCCGAAGTACCTATTCCTAAGGCTTTACGGCAGAATGAATCACGTCCATCTGCAGCAATGACAAGTTTTGCTTGCAGTGACAGCTGTTCTTCTCCACGACTCGCTTCTATGTATGCCATATCGGCATCTTGGGTCAGTTGGGTGACTTGTACACCATCAATCAACTCAATGAGTGGCTGTTTTTGAACTTCCGTCAGTAGTACACGACCAAGCCATGCGTTTTCGATGACCTGTCCGAAGCTTTCGACTTTTTCTTGTTCTGCTTTAAGGCGCGCCTTACCAAAGCTACCTTGTTCGGTAATATTTACTTCTAAAATAGGCGTTGCATGCTCTTGTAAAGCGTTCCATAAACCCAGTTCTTGGTAAATTTGGACTGTACGACGAGAAAGTGCGCTGTTTCTTGCATCAAAACTAGAATGATATGGAGCAAGGTTTACATCATCATAATTTGGGTATTTGATCGCCTCTAAAAGCTTCACCGTAATGTTTTGTTTGGCTAACATCAACGCCAGACTGAGTCCGACCATACCACCACCAACTATGATGACTTCTTGTTGCATGCTTCTATCCTTTTTATGGCGTACCTAAAGTCAAAAACTTCAAATACCTATAAGTTTTAATGGATTTATATTACATCAAAGATTTTCTTTTTTATAATGAAATGGATGTTTTTGCGTACTTTCAGCGTAAAGTGCTCTGCCATCATTTAGAAAAGACAGTCTTTTTTTGATTTCCATCAAAACTTGTTCAGCGCACTGTTTAAACAGACTTATAAGAAATGTGGAGCTTTGACCTCATAATAAGCGTGTAACGTGAATAATCACCAAAAAGCCCAACCAATTCAGATTGAGCTCTTTAAAAGAAAGTAAGTATTTGAATTTAAAATATAATTTAAAGAATTATGTATAAGGTGTATTATGTTAATTTTAAGAAAACCTAACTCTTATGTACTATCAAGAAAGTGGAAACCAACCTTTTCTTGTTTCAATTTCATTCCATAAATGATCAGGAATGTATAAATCAGGATCCCTTCTATTAATTTCTAACTCTAATAAAATTTGCTCTGATTCATTCTGGGCTAGTTTCACCCAATCAGTGTTCATGACTATGGCCTTACCAATAGCAACTAATGGCAAGCCCAATGTTAGTGCTTGTTCGGCTTGAACTGGTGTCCTAATTTTTCCAGCTGCAATTAATGGGATTCTATTATTTAGATGTTCCATAATATGCTCAATTGTTAGCAGCTCATTTGTACTTTGCACTGGTTTACTATTTAAAATGTCTGTTAATGAAACGTGTAGATAATCAATTTCCGCTTCAACTAAACGATCTATAAGCTGCAAACTATCACAAATGCGCAAACCGTTTTCATCATATTCCTCCACGGAAATTCGATAACCTAATACAAACGGTTTTTGAGCATGTTGCTTGATTACTCGCTTCACTTCATTCACAACTGCTAATGGAAAATTCATACGTTTCTCAAGCGTCCCGCCCCATTCATCGGTGCGTTGATTAAATAGCGGTGAGAAAAAGTTTTGAATCAGAAAACCGTGAGCACCATGCAATTCAACACCATCGAATCCTGCTTCAATTGCTCTTCGTGTCGTTTCACCAAAGGCATGAACAATATCTAAAACCTCATTATGGGACAAAGCACGGGGCATCATTTTGCTATCAACGAAAGATCCTGCTGGTGTATTCATCGCACTTGCACTCACCACATCGCCATTCGGAATCAAGTCAGGCAAAGCCTTATTACCTGCATGGAAAATTTGCAATATTGCAGGTGCTCCACCACTTTTAGCCGTTTGAGCTAATTCTCTTAAACTTGGAATAAAGCGGTCATCAAATGCCGCAAGTTCATTGGTAAAGCCAATCCCATTTTCTGATATATGAGTACAGCCAGTAATGACCAAACCAACACCCTGTACACGCTGGCGAAGATATTGCAATTCTTGCTCTGAAATCGTTCCATCATCATTCGCAGACCATGTAGTCATGGGTGCCATGATGATTCTATTGCGTAAGGTCATGTCTTTAGTTAATGAAAAAGATTGGAATAACGTAGGATTTTGGATGGTCATGTTTCATCTCATAAATTTAGCGATCTTAAAAGGCGATCTTCTGAATAAAAAAGGCATCAAATCTGATGCCTTTTTATCAGGATTTTTCTTATAGATTGGCTTTATAGAATGGAATTAATTTCTCTAAAGCCTTCGCTACAGGTTCAGGCTTGTCATAGAGGTCATAGTGAGACCAACCATCTACAATGACTAACTCTTTATTTGTCGACGCTGCACGATTGATAATCTCAAAACCATCACGATATGCACCAAAACCGCCCGGTTTACTACCCACAACAATCATTAAAGGTTGAGTCAATAGAACTTCTGCTAAATGGAATGCATCCCACCCGACAGCAACAGCATTATGTGAAAATAATGTTTTGTTCACACCATTCGGCTTCTCACCACGAGCAGTACGATAATATTCAGTGGCTTCTAATGGATCTATATCCGCATTATCCGCTTTCGCAGCTTCAACCGTAGGGTATAACCCTTGATCGACACGAAGTGGTGTACCTTTAGCTTCAGCAGTTCGTTGTACAGCAATTGCTTCCAAGAATGCAATAGGATTACCAGCACTGGCTTCACGCATGACTCGGCCATAGTTTGCACCAGTAATTGTGCCTACTGCTTTAATTCGTCGCTCAGTCATTGCTGCATTGATAGAGTAACCACCACCACCACAAATGCCGAGCACACCAATGCGGTTTTCATCAACATAGTTTAAAGTCACCAGATAATCAGCAACTAAACTGAAATCCTCGACACGTAATGTTGGATCTTCGATATAGCGTGGCTCACCACCACTTTCTCCTTGAAAGCTTGCATCGAAGGCAATAACAACAAAACCAGCTTTTGCTAAAGCAACGCCATATACATTGCCAGAGGTTTGTTCTTTACAGCTTCCAATAGGGTGAGCACTGATAATTGCAGGGTATTTTTTGCTTTCATCAAAATCGTCAGGAAAATATAAATCAGCTGCGATTTCCCAGTATGGTGCTTTAACTTTTACACTTTTCATTGTTCATTTACCTTGTAATTAGAACTTCATGGATTACATGAAGTAGGGTTTATCAGCATCAGAATTAGGTTTGCTTACACCTAAGTTCTCTTTTGAATATAATTTCGGGTTTTCAATGATTTGATTCACCAAATAAGCAATGCTTTTTCTTGATACCACTGTACCTTTAAAAGCATCGGCTTTATGTGTGATCTCAAAATCAACTTCGTTTTCATCTGTTAACCAAGCAGCTCTAAGAATCGTGTAGTCAAGATTAGAACTCTCAATTAAATCCGCAGACTTACGGTATGGCGGAAAATATTCACCAATTTCTTTATTGTTCCACTCTCCAAATTCACCTGGGACTTCGTCGTAAATTCCAAGCGTATTAATTGAAATCAGCCGTTGAATTTTGAGCGTATTCATCCCAGCGACAATGTTCTGAGTTTGTCCTTCCATATCTCCTGCAAGGTTTGCATAAACCACGTCTTGATCTTTCATCGCATCAGTTAACTGATCAATGTTAAGAACATCACCTTCAATGATGCGAGTATTTGTCATAGGTAGAGGTGCTAACTTATTTTTGTCTCTCACAAACAGCGTAAGGAAGATGTCTGGTTGATTCTGTAAAAAAATTATAGCCAATTGTGCGATTTGCCCTGTGGCACCAAGCACCAATACATTTTTCATGGTGATGTTCCATAATTTCTTTGATGGAATTTATCTTAACAAGCTATTACTTGCATGATTAGAGGCTATAATCATATTGCCTTCATTAGTAATTCTTATTAATTGGTTCATTGATATGAAAACAAATTTAAATGATTTACATGCTTTTATTGCCGTAGTTCAAAATGGAAACTTTACCAAAGCGGCTTCTGCTCTAGGTTCTACACAATCCGCTGTGAGTCAAAGTATAAGTAGTCTTGAACAGAACTTAGAACTAAAATTATTCAACAGAACAACTCGAAGTGTCACTTTGACAGAAGCAGGAGAAAAACTATTTGAATATGTTGGGCATCAATTAGACGACATTAATTTAGGATTGGAACGTCTAAGTTTAATGAAAAACAAGCCACATGGTCGGGTGAGAATCACGGCAGATGACTTTTCAATAAAATGCTATATCTTTAATAAAATCAAAAAAGTAGTCAAAGAATATCCTGAAATCACCATTGAATTGATTTCCGATAATCGGCAAGTTGATATTGCGCAAGAAGCTTATGATGCGGGGGTTCGTTTGGGTCTGTCTATCGAAAAAGATATGATTGCAGTGCCAATTAGCCACCCAATCAAAATGTGCTTAGTTGCATCCCCTGAGTACATGCAAGGTAAAACTGAAATCACAAGCATTCAGGATCTTAACCAGCACTTTTGTATAGGCATTAAGCTATTAACGAGTAATTCCCTGTTGCCATGGAACTTCAAGCTAGGAGACAAGCAGCTGAACTATAAACCGCAGGGTAATTTAATTTTTACAGGCGTAGATCGCGTGCTTGATGCTGTTGTTGATGGATTAGGTGTGGCCTACTTACCATTAGACATCGTGAAAGGCTTATTAGATACAGGAAAATTACTTAGCTTTTTAAATGAGAATGTTTCGACCTATCCACCGCTTTATTTGTTTTACACAAGCCGCCGTTTTAACTCCCCAGCATTTCAAATCGTATGTAATGCGCTAAAGGAAAATTAATATGATCGAGGTCTATCAGAATTCTTAACTAAATATCCTCCCATTTAACAAAATAGCGTTATACGAAACGAGAGTGCTAGAACCTAGTTAAAGTGCATCTAGCTCCGTTAACACAATCCTAAGCGTCCGAATTGCGGAAGCACGGAAAATAGTATTAGTTCCGTCAAAAGACGGATTTTTATCTGTCCAAGCGATTGCTGCAAGACATTGAATACCCACATAGAATAGAAATTTCATTTTAGGCACTGTCTGTTTATATGTATATTCCCAACCTTCTAAAAAAGCATTTCGCAATTCCAGATCAGAGAAATCTATATCCACCCAAACAATTTTCGCTAAATCGTAGACCGCATCTCCAATACGGGCAGCGTCAAAGTCTATAATACCCGAAATCCGATTTTCACTGTCTGCAAGGATATTTCGACCAATATAGTCACAATGCAGTAAATTAAGCTGTGTTGGCTCACATATAGCTTTACCGTACTTTTGTAACTCATTCAATTGATCACAAAATTCGTGATGATCGGATGACAATGGATTGATACGCGACATCCATTTGGAGATCATCAATTCCAAATGTTGACTCCACAGCCTTGAATGTGTCAATAAGCCATCTCGATCTTGCCAGAACCTCATATTCAATAAGCGAGTCTGTGAAATTCCACGATGAAGTTCACCCAAAGCTCGTCCTGTATTCCTAAGCAAAGAGACTTTCTGTGCCCGCGTACAATTCTTCAATACTTGATCGACTTGTGTACCTTCAAGAGCACTCATAACAATGACAGAACAATTCCCCCATTCAAATTTATTAAATACCTTTGGTGTTAATGGAAACTCCTTGAGCGCTTCTAAGATTTCATAGTAACGTTCATTAGCCGTTTGATTATTTGCTATTTTAATAAAGACTTTTCCTTGAGAGGATTGTCCTTGATACACGGAAGATCCATTTCTCTGTGTAACCAAATGTAACGTCTTTGCCTGAATCCTATGCTTTAAATCATATAAATCTTTCATACTGCCGAATGTCTGTTGTTAGTAAAATGATGATGAAATAATTAATTTTTTTATTCATAAATATTATAGGTTTCTATTTAATATAAACACCTTATAAAAAATAAAAGCCGATCTCATGATCGGCCTTTATACAGTAAATGATATTTATCGTGCCATTAACGCTTCTATCTCTTCTACCGACTTCACCACTTTCACAGTCAAATTCAGTGGACCGTTTTGGGTTGCTACGATGTCATCTTCAATACGAATACCAATGCCATGCCATTTCGCATCGACAGTCTCATCATCAGGTGCAATGTACAAGCCCGGTTCAACCGTCACCACCATACCTTCTTCATAGGCACGCCACACACCTTCTTGTTTATATGAACCCACATCGTGAACGTCCATACCCAACCAGTGTCCTGTGCCATGCATATAAAACTGACGGAAACTTTCCTTTTGGATAATCTCTTCAATATCACCTTGCATAATGCCCAAATCAAGCAGACCTTGAACTAAGATGCGCACAGCAACATTATGTGGTTCTTTATACGAGTTTCCTATACGCACTGCGTCAATTGCAGCAAGTTGTGCATCGAGGACTACATTATAAAGTGCTTTTTGCTCAGGGCTGAACTTTCCGTTGACGGGAAAAGTACGGGTAATGTCTGAAGCATAGTATTCATATTCACATGCTGCGTCGATTAAGACCAAATCACCATCTTTTAGCTCTTTATTGTTCTCTACATAGTGCAGAATGCAAGCATTTTCACCACCACCAACAATGCTGTTATACGACGGCACGCAGCCATTTTGACCAAATACATAATTCAGTTCAGCTTCTAGAGCATATTCCATCATGCCTGGCTTAACAGTTTGCATGGCACGAGTATGAGCTTGTGCAGAAATATCAGAAGCTGTTTGCATCAATGCAATTTCTTGTTCTGATTTAAACAAACGCATTTCATCTAAAATGCGGTCTAGCTGAATGACTTGCGCAGGTGCAGCAGTCCCACGACGTGACTCACCGTTAGCAGTCGTGATCCATTTTGCTACACGCGCATCAAATTCAGGTTGTTGCCCAATGCGATAGAATAATTTTTCTTTGCTTAAAAGTTTTTCAATGATTTCTTCATCTAACAAATCTATCGCATAGGCTTCATCAGCTTCATAGTCTTCTACCGCACCATCTACACCTGCACGATAACCATTCCAGATTTCCATCTCACGGTCACGTTCACGGCAGAACAAACTGTAGCTATAACCATCTTCATCGTCTTCGGCAAAGGTTTCGATGACCGCCACGGCTTCGGGCTCAGCAAAACCTGTCAGATAAAAAAAGCTGCTATCGGTACGGTATTTATAGTCTGCATCACGATTACGCATCGCCACCGGGCTAGTTGCGATAATGGCAATACTATTCGGACCCATTTGTTCAGCCAAACGGTCACGGCGTTCCTGAAAATCCACTTGCGTTAGTTTCATGTTTGATCTGTCTTTTTTATACCAAAGAATAAAAGTGCCACGCGCACCTTATCTTGTACGCGCAGCAAGTCTTATGCCAATTAGCTTGGGCGATGCGGTGTAAACATTTCTACAACATTGTTCGCTTCTGTTACAGAACGATCCGCTTGTTGCTTGTTATGAAAGTGTTTAAGTAAAGAACTTTCCTCAACTGCAATCTTTTTGCGACCGACAGATAAGCTCACAGGAATTAAACGAACAAACTCATATAACTCTTGATAGCTCTCCTCACCCTCTTCATCATCATCAGTTTCTTCAAACTCAACTGCTGCCACATCTTGTAAATGTTCAATCAGCTCCATTTCATCTGGACGAATATGACCTGACGCCAAACCGAAGCCCAGCACTACGCCTGCGCACCAATCCGCCAAAGCTTGTACACGGTCTGCGAGCGTATGCGTGTCATCGGGAAGTAATGGTAAATAGTCCAATTCATCTTCAGAAAGTGCATGTGAGACATCTTCAGCTTCATCTGCTAATAAAGCCAAAGCTTCTTCGCTTAACTCTGGAATTTCTAAAGTCGCTAAGATATGTTGCCATTCCTCACGACTTGGTGCCTGAGTTACACAAATGATACCTGTAAGCAAACCATGTAACTCACTTGGGCTAGAAATCTCTTCAATTTTAGAAAAATTTGGCTGCCATTCTGACCAACCTGAAATATCGTCTTGCATTCGTTTATCCAATCTCTATACTTCTTATATATTACCTTTGTTTGCAACACTGTGCGACCACGATATGTTAGAAGAATTACAGCGTCTACAGGCGCATATTGGCATTTTAAAAACGCGACTTGCTCATTTTGAAAGTGAAAATAGCACTTTAAATGCAGCCAAACTGGATGCTGAAGAACAGCACCGTTCTCAAGTTGTGCAAAAAAATGGCTTAATTACCCAGAAACAAGAACAAATTGATGATTTAACTGAGCAATTAAGTAGCGCTCAGACCCAATATCAACACTTGAATACTGATGCGACTGCTTTGGCCGATCGTTATAGCCGTTTGGAAAAAAGTTGTACGGATTTAAAAAATCGCTTTCAGGAAATCTTGGCTGAACGTAATGAATTACGTGCAATTAAAGAAAAATTGAACAATGATCAGCGTCAAGCGCAGCAAGAAATCCAAGCACTTCAGCAAGAACGTGAAAGATTGTTACAAAAAAATGAACATGCCAAAGCTAAAGTCGAAGCCATCATCCAACGTTTAGCTATTTTAGGTACAGAGCAAGACCATCACGCGCAAGAAATTCAGCAACTTGCCCATCCAACAGAAGCTGGTGAGGAAGTTTAATCATGAGTGAACAAATTACTGTTGAATTACGTGTCTTAGGTCATAGTTTTCGTTTAGTCACAACAGAAAAAGAGAAAGCTGACCTTGAACGTGCAGCGCTACTTTTAAATGATAAATATGATGAATTTCGTCGTAAAGCACCACGTGTAGAACCTAGTAAAATCATAATTATGGTGGCGCTTGAGTTAATGCAAGAAGTTCTGTCTATGAATAAAACGCTACAAGAATATGCACATGCAGAACGTTTGTTAGCGAGCATTATTGAAGACGTTAAAGATTTTACCTAAAGTGCTTTCATTTTTGCATAAACTATCAACACTTGTGCACGAGTTTACAGTTCGTAGCGGTCTATGAGTTGCCATCAACGTGAGATGCGTTATACTTAAGGCAACTCTGAGGTGTTCGCCAGCGGGTCTATTCCCCTGCCGATACTTAAACTTATGGATTGTGTTCTGTATATTTAGAGTGTATGCCCGTCTTCGAGCGGGAAACCCAGCAAGTATACGTCGCGTCCACCTTGAACTCATCGGGTTCAGGGTAACGACACATGCAGCGGCATCTTCGGAGTACTTTATTTTTACCAATAACAACAAGTTACAATAAAACATATCTCTTATTCTGTTTATGTAAATTCACATAAATCATCAAAAGTAGGCATATAGTAGGCTCTGCTGCTATAGATTATTTCGTATTATTAAAAGTCTGTTGATTTAACAACCTAGGAAATGAAACTATTTGAAGCCCACCATTGAACAGGTAGAAAAGCTTTATCTTAATTTCGTCTCAACGTAGATATAGAGCAAGCCCATACGAAGAAAATATTCTTTCTTTATTTGTTAAATCTTTATCGAACCATTTTTCTACTTTATTTATCCATACAACAAAGCCACTCTCACTCATTTTTAAAAATGTCCAAACGAAAAACCTGACTTAGCCAGTTGCTGCATCAGGTTCATTCAGATGATTAAATTTTTAGCAAATTGAGCCAATGATCTGCTCTGCGTGACAAGTTGCTCCTTGCTGAACCGTCAATTGAATCACTCCGCTTTGATGCGCAAGTACAGGGACTTCCATTTTCATGGCTTCCATAATCGCAACCACTTGCCCCTCTGCGACCTGCTCCCCGTTTTCTATTTTCCAAGTGCTAATCACGCCATTGATCGGTGCAAGTAAATGTTCAGCACGCATGGCTGTTTCTGTAGCTGGTTGGTCTTGAGCAGTGATGGTAGAGTTTTGTGCAAACATGCCCGCTGGTAAGCCTACACGATGTAATTTTCCATCAATTTCAATATAGCTGAGTAACATCGGTTGTTGATGATTCGGAATACTGCGTTTCGTTGGTTTTAAGTCTTGCTTAAAATCATTTTCAATCCAACGAGTATGGACATTAAATGTGTCGGCAAAATCAGCTTCATTTAATACAGCACGGTGAAAGTCTAAAACCGAAGCAACCCCTTCAATTTTAAATTGCTTAAGCGCACGTTTTGCACGAGCAATAGTAACCTCACGTGTTGGACCTGTGATAATCAGTTTTGCCATAAGCGAATCAAAATGACTCGATACCAAAGAGCCTGTACGAACACCTGTGTCTACGCGTACGCCCTGACCAAACGGTGCTTCAAATAAACTCAATACACCAAATGCAGGGATGAAGCCACGAGCAGGGTCTTCAGCATTGATACGAAACTCAATGGCATGCCCTTGTACTTTCGGGGTTTCTTTGATTAAAAGTGAATGACCTTGAGCCACGCGAATTTGCTCAACCACCAAATCGACTTTGGCCGTTTCTTCTGTAACAGGATGTTCCACCTGCAAGCGGGTATTAACCTCTAAAAATGAAAGCTTTCCATCACGGCTCAGCAAATATTCAACTGTACCCGCACCGACATAGTTGGCTGCCTGACAGATATTTTTAGCCGAAGTTAAAATTTCTTGATATATCGCATCGCTGATAAAAGGCGCTGGCGCTTCTTCAATCAGTTTTTGATTACGACGCTGTAGCGAACAATCACGTGTGCCTAAAACCACAACATTGCCATGTTGATCGGCAATCACTTGTGCTTCAACATGGCGTGGTTGATCCAAGTATTGCTCAACAAAACATTCACCACGCCCAAAAGCAGCTTGTGCTTCACGTACAGCCGAATCATACAGCTCTTTTACATCTTCCAGTTTCCAAACGACTTTTAAACCTCGACCACCACCGCCAAATGCGGCTTTAATCGCAATGGGTAAACCAAACTGCTTTGCAAACTCGAGGGCTTCATCAGCAGTATTTAAGGGGTCTTGTGTGCCTTGAACTAAAGGTGCGCCCACTGAAGCGGCGATTTTACGTGCTTCAATTTTATCACCCAATTTTTCAATGGCACTTGGCGATGGTCCGACCCACTTTAAGCCTGCATCAATCACTGCCTGTGCAAATTCAGCACGTTCAGATAAAAAACCATAACCCGGATGAACCATGGTTGCTTTGGATTTTTTAGCAACATCAATAATGGCTGGAATATTTAAATAGGTTTCACGTGCAGTTGCACCTGCCAAACCCCATGCTTCATCCGCCAGTTCGACATGCATACTATCTATATCGTCATCGGCATATAAAGCAACTGAGCTAATACCCATATCACGGCAAGCATGAATAATACGAACGGCAATTTCACCACGGTTTGCAATTAATAATTTTTCAGTCGTCATCATTTATTCTCAAAATCTGTAAATTCGGTCATTTTTTTAAATTTGATTTGGCAACCTGCTGGAATCTGCGCCACTAGGTCCCAATGGTGCTTCGCCACAGAAGCAATGACGGGGTAGCCACCAGTTAAAGGATGGTCATTCATAAACAGTACAGGTTGTCCGCTTGGCGGAATCTGCAAGGCACCAATACAAGTTCCCTCACTTTCCAACTCATGGGTAATTTTGCGCTGCAACGGCTGCTCACCTGAAAGCCTCAGCCCAACCCTATTACTTTCATTGGTCACCAGCCAAGCTTGCTGACATAAGCGCTCAATGCTCTCTACTTCGAACCAATCCGTTCGCGGTCCCATCACAATGTCGAGCTCTACTACATCGCCAACTTTAGGCAAGTGCAACTTCGCAACTTCGGTGACACTAATATTTGAAACTTCAACCTGTCCTTGATAAACCGTATCCCCCGTTTTTAGAGGTTCTGGCCCTAATACAGCCAAACTATCAAATGAGGCACTCTTCAGCACAGGTTGCACGTCGATACCGCCACGAATTGCCAGATAATTCCTCAGCCCTGCCGTCGGTGCTTGAATCTGAAATTCATCACCATCATCAAGGGCAATCGCTTGATAGCTGTCAAAGTCAGCCTTTTGGCCATCACTAAATTTCACATGGATGTTTGAAATTGCTCCCGTAACCGCAATGACTGCGGACTGATGCATTTTGGCTTTCAAACCACCATTTAAAACTTCAATCACAGGCGTCGCAGTTGGGTTACCGACAATTCGATTGGCACTGTGCATCGCCGATACATCCATCGCCCCTGCAACACCCACACCAATATTGGTCTGGTTAAAACGCCCTTCATCTTGAATCAACATCTGTAGGCTCGGTGCAGTTACCGTAAACAAAGGCATGGATTGTTTCAGCTCAACTTTACGAGTGACTTGCTGTGCTATGCTAACCGTGGTCGGTTGATGCGTGACATCTTCAAAATGTACCGTCATTCCCGGTAACAGTAGCGCTGGATTTTTACGCTCCAAATCCCACATTTTTTCAGCAGTCGTACCGATCAACTGCCAACCTCCCGGACTGTCTTTCGGGTAAATCCCTGAATATTGTCCTGCCAGTCCCAAAGAACCCGACGGTATTTTTTTACGTGGTACGGCTAAACGAGGAATATCTGTAAAAGGTCGATCGGGACTGCTCATATAAGCAAAGCCTGGCGCAAAGCCAATAAAAGCCACATTCCAAACACTTTGACGATGCTTCAAAATCACATCAGCCATTGAAAGCCCTTGTAACTCTGCAACTTGAGCAATATCTTCGCCCGTATAGCAGATAGGAATAATCAACTCTTGGACATTACGCTCAATGCCTGAACCGATTTTTACAGTCTGAATCGAAGCAACCAGTGTTTTAAATGTAGTCTCGATTTCATTAAAAAAAACCAAAATCGTTTTTGCAGCAGGGACTAAGTCTTTAATTCCATTCAATTGCATCGTGTGCAATTTATTGTACAACGCCAATGTTTCCTCTAGGCTGGCAAGCTCTATAAGAAAACAATCCGCGTTTACCGATAAAAAACGCATATGCCTATCCTTTTAATTGTTCTTTAGTGCCGCTTAACCCATCCATGCACGATCAGGAATGTCGGTAATCAACATATGACCGGGAGCATGGCTTATGGCAAAAGGAATTTTTGAGTTCATCACCGCTGCTTGTGGGGTTACACCACAAGCCCAAAACACAGGAATTTCCCCAGCCTCAATACGTGAAGCATCACCAAAGTCTGGCTGATTCACATTACGAATGCCTAAACCTTCAGGATGTCCAATATGTACAGGCGCACCATGCACACTTGGCATCCGTGCTGTAATTTTGACGGCATCCGCGATTTGATGGGATGGAATTGGGCGCATAGAAACCACCATGTTGCCAGAAATACGCCCCGCAGGCTGACATGGAATACTACTCAAATACATCGGCACATTGGTCTGATCATGGATATGACGAACTTCAATGCCCGCCTCTTGCAGTGCAGTTTCAAAAGAAAAACTACAGCCAATTAGAAAGGTCACTAAGTCAGGATGCGCATGATAAATGTCACTCGCATCGGTTACTTCATCGACCATTTCACCGTCTTTCCAAATGCGATAACGTGGGAAGTCCGTGCGTATATCTGAGTTTTCTGCCAGTCTCGTGGCATATACACCTTCCTCTAGCACGTCTAAAACAGGACAGCTTTGCGGATTGCGATGAGCATAGAGTAGAAAATCATAAGCCCAATCTTTAGGCACTGAAATCATATTGACCTGCGTCATGCCCGCAGCCATACCCGCCGTTGGTTTGTCAAAGCCTGCACGAATTTTTAAACGCGCGGCTAAAGCGGCTTCAAGCTGCGCTGAATCGACTCGGATATCCTTATACATTGCTTACTTCCTCATGCTTTAAGACAAAGGGACGAATTTCAATATGATGATTTAACAGTTCAGCTTTAATCGCGGCCGACATCTCTAAAGCACCTGCGGTGTCACCATGTAAGCAAATTGTGTCCGCTTGAATAGGGGTAAAGATCCCGTCAATCGACTCAACACCGCCATTTTTCAACATAGACACCACACGGCGTGCCACAAAGGCTGAATCATGTAAAACAGCCCCATCCAAACGACGTGAAACCAATGAACCATCACTGTTATAAGCACGGTCTGCAAATGCCTCAGAGACAACCTTTAAGCCTGCTGCACGTGCTTGCTCAACCAAGTGGGAACCTGCCAGTGCCACCAAAACCAGTTCTGGGTTATACATTTTGATAGCATCAATCACCGCAGCGGCCTGAACTTGATCGTGTGCAATGGTGTTATACAGTGCGCCATGGGGTTTCACATATTGCACGTGAGAACCAGCCACTTTGGCTAAACCATCCAGTGCGGAAATTTGATACAACACATCGGCAATCAGCTCATCACGTGACACATCCATATTACGGCGACCAAAACCGACGAGGTCTGGATAAGATACATGCGCGCCAATCGTGACATTCAATTCAACCGCCTTACGCAGTGTTTTTAAAATCCCCAGCGGATCTCCTGCATGAAAGCCACATGCAATATTGGCACTTGTCACCACGGGTAGAATTTGGTCATCATTGCCCATTTTCCACGAACCAAAACTTTCACCTAAGTCACTATTTAAATCTACAAACATGGCTCAATTCCTTTATCACTTCACCGTCGTCTGGCTTAAAGTTTGGTTAAATAATTAAAGACTGTGGTAAAGGACATATAGCCCATCCACCATGTCAACATACATGTGAGTACACCCAAAATAAGTAACCATTTTGGATAGTTATAATTCCCCATCATATCTTTACGGCAAGCGGCAACATAAACAAAAATCGTTAACCCAATTGGCAATACCAAACCATTAAAGCCACCAACAAAAATCAACAATCCAGCAGGTGTCGCGCCCAGTACGACATACAGTAATAACGCTAAAGCGATAAATGTAATGGTGGTGTAGTTGGTTTGTTTAGGACTAAGATTTTTCTTAAATGCAGTAAAGAATGAAACCGAAGTATAAGCGGCGCCAATGGTACTACTGATCCCTGCTGCCCAGAAAATCAAACCAAATAGTTTATAACCAAAAGTTCCTGCGGCATATTGAAAAGCTTGTGCTGCTGGATTGGCATCATGGCTGGCTAAATCAATCGTTGCACCACTCACCACCACGCCCAAAAAAGCTAAAAACAGCACATAGCGCATGATGCCTACAACCACAATACCTTTGGTTGCAGCTCTTGCGACTTCATCAATATTTTCAGGGCCAACCGCGCCTTTATCCAGTAAACGATGGGCGCCTGCATAACAGATATAGCCGCCAACCGTTCCACCGACAATCGTGGTGATAATGGCAAAATCAATCTGGTCAGGTGCAAACGTTTGATGAACAGCTTGGCCCACAGGTGGCATCACAATGACGGCAACAATGATAATCAAGA
This sequence comes from Acinetobacter sp. WCHAc060042, assembly GCF_003231195.1. Taxonomy (NCBI): domain Bacteria; kingdom Pseudomonadati; phylum Pseudomonadota; class Gammaproteobacteria; order Moraxellales; family Moraxellaceae; genus Acinetobacter; species Acinetobacter sp. WCHAc060042. Next base: position 3,440 of record NZ_QKVN01000043.1, on the reverse strand, counting down.
TGATTTTGAGCAACCCCAAAACGATCATGCTTTTATCCATGGCTAGCGTAGCTTTTCTTGAAGCAAAAATTAAAATGGCCAAAGCACCACTTAAAATGCCACCCCATTTGGTGTCTAATCCAAATAAGGCATTGAGACCTAAAGCCGCGCCTGCAATATTACCAATACTGAAGAAGAACCCACCCAAAATGACCAAAAAAGCAAGTAAGTAACCACTACCCGGCAAGGCTTTATTGGCAATATCCGAGGCACGCATTTGCGTCAGCGTGACGACACGCCAAATGTTTTGTTGAACCACATAATCAATCAAAATAGACACGAGAATGGCAAAGCCAAACGCCGCACCCAATTTCACAGTAAAGACCGCGGTTTGAGTAAGAAAACCAGGTCCCATTGCCGAGGTTGCCATCATGAAGATTGAAGCAACAATGGCCCATTGGCGATCTGATAAAAAAGAAGATTTTAATAAAGACATATTTAATGCGTTCCTCGTCCATTTGAGCTTAATAACGCTATTTTCAAGTTGAACCTAGAACATCATTTTGTTTGCAAATTCTGTTCTTAAATTCCTTTAACTGACAAAGATTCCCTGTTGCCCAACCAAAGCCATGGTGGATCAAATCTTCTATTTGAAATAAGAACATAGGCAAGCGTGAGGAACAATACGACTTTTTACATCCTTCATTAAAACTAAATAACTGTATTTTATTATTTTTTATTTATTAAAAGTCTAATGATAAATTTTACTTATCACGCACGATAAGCTGCTTTTATGGTTTTCCAAACAAATTACGTTTTGAGATAAAGTAACTTCACTTGTCAAAAAACTGGTACGCCTCAATTATTTTTTGATTTTTTCAAGCAATCTTTTCATTGCACTTTCAGAAACAGTGACTGCGACATCGGTTAATTTCTCTTTCAAGGCTGCATCATTGCCTTGCATATAAATCGAGGTGAAATGAAAGGTTTTTAGCTGGATCGGGGTATTTAAAATTTCCAAACGACCATCTGTAATTTCCTTTAACGCCGTTAAGGTCGGCACAACGGCTATCCCTAAACCTTGCTCCGCAAGACGCAATAAGGTCGCAAGCGAATAACTGGTAATTGAAAGCGGCTCATCCAGTGCCTGTTCTTTCATTTTGGCCTTGAGCTCTTTATAGGGATAGGTAATTTTTGGATAGGTTAAAATGGTATGCGACATCAATGCCTTAAAAGACATCTGGCCCACACCACCTTTAAAAGATGGAGCTGCCAAGAAACTCAGCTCAAAGTCACACAGCGCCTGCTCTACACACTCGAAAGCCAAAGTCGGGCCCAGTAAAAAGGCCATGTCCAAATCCCCTGTACGCACACCTTCTTGCAAATTTGGGGTTAAATCCACCACAATTTCCACAGAAACTTTGGGAAACTCTTTTTGTACTTTTTCGATATATTCAACCAACCACGTATAAACAATCGTCTCCGAAACACCTAAACGAATCGTTCCTGTGAGGTGTTGGTTTTCAGTCAGCTCAGCCACCAAATCGGTTTCCAAACGCATAAACTTTTCAGCATATTTAAACAGGGTCATGCCTTTATGGGTGGGTTTAAGCTGTCGAAAACCGCGATCAAGGACTTTAAAACCTAAATCATTTTCTAGAGCAGTGATTTTTTGGGAAACTGCAGGCTGAGTGGTTTGTAATTTTGCAGCAGCCTTATTGAAGCTATTTAAGGTCACAACCCAATAAAATGCCTCTAGACTTTTTAAATTCACCTTAAATCTTGTCCTTATTCGATTCCAGTTATCGTACAGTAGTTACCACTCTTTTTAAGTGATACTACTTCAGTCTACAAAATAGGATAAAAACCAGTAGATCTAAATTTATACAGCATAATATTTTGATCTAAAAAGTAATTTATCAAAGCTCTTTTAAGGTTTAAGTTTTTCCATTTTGACATCACCATTTGCATAAAATTCAACAGTATTCCAACCTAAGTGCTTATAAAACTGATATGCCCGACTTTTTGAGTCTGTTTCTAAGTAAATACGATTATATTTTTGAAATAATAAGGTTTCTGCCTCTTTCATTAACTGTTTTCCAAAGCCTTTCCCTTCATGATCGGGATGTACAAAACTTGCAAAAACCATCCCCGCTTTAAAATCAACTATTGAGAAACCAAGTACCATCCCTACCTTTTCCACAACCCAAATACATGGTTCACTTTCCATCATCGCCAAAACTGAAATTGGGGTAATACCCATCTCTGTCAATTGCTCTAGGGAAAGGTGATTTTCTTTTACACTGATTCGGATATCAAAAATTGATTTGATATCATGTGGCGTGGCCAGTCTAATCAATTGCATATACTTCTCTAAATTTTATTTTCAATAAATACCATTAAGCTCAAACGCTTATTCTCGACTACTGCCAATGCCCATTTGAATGGTGAAAATACTGTTTGAGTTTAGGTTTTCATAATGCACTGTGCCCTTATGTGCAATCACAATGGCATTGACCACCGCAAGTCCAAGGCCAGTTCCACCAAACTCTTTATTGCGTGACTGTTCCAAGCGAAAGAAAGGGTCGAATAAATGTTGTTGAAATTCTTCAGCAAGCCCTGGTCCATTATCAGCAACTTTTAGCTGCCACATTTTTCCATCAGTTTGAGATGAAATAGTTAACTTTCCTGCATTTGCATAACGAATAGCATTATCAATCAAAGCAATCAATATTTGTTCAATACGGCGTTGGTCACAAAAAACAGGCGTTGTTTCCAAATCCAATACTGGTGTTAAATCTGCCTGTATCAAACGCTCTTCAAATATTTTCAATACCTTATCAACACTGTCTTGCAGATTAACCCATTCATAATTTAAACTTAGCTGTTGATTTTCAACCAAACTCAGCGTACGTAAGTCTTCCACCAAATGCGAAAGGCCTTCAACTTGGTTTAATAAACTCTTGATTAAGGCTGGATTGGGTTCAAAAACACCATCTACCATGCCTTGCAAACGTCCCTGTAAAATCGTGATAGGAGTTCGAAGTTCATGGGCAATTGCGGCATTCCAAACTTGCGCATTTTGTACAGAAACTTCAAGTTTATATGCCATATCATTAAAATGTTGTACCAACTCAGAAATTTCAATCGAGTGTCCTTGTGTATCTTCAGCCCTTGCGGACAAATCCCCCTGACTAATTTTCTTAGCAGCTTCGACCAAAAAATTGAGGGGCCGAATAAACCGCTGTGCGAGATACATCCCAATGATTAAAGAAATAACTGAGCCACAGAAAATCACGGTCGCCAACCAAATCCAATCGACAAAATGAAATTCATTCCAGTCTTCTTGCAATGCGCTTAAAGTAATCCAACCTGCATCAATCGCGTAGTCATAAATAAAGTACCCGAGAACAATAGAAAATAGCGTCACGCTTAAATTGACAATACTTAAGGCGATAAAT
>NZ_QKVN01000042.1:0-26179 GCF_003231195.1 Acinetobacter sp. WCHAc060042 | reverse complement strand
GCTTGTTAGCCTCTTTTTGAAAGTATTAATAAATTAGTCTTCTGGATAAGCGACTCTTTTCAGTGCTTTAATATCCGCATCTGGTGAGCAGAGTGAAATAAATTCATAGCCATAACCACGTAGTAAGTGACCTTTACGCACGGCAATCCATGTCGTGTTGAGACCAAAAATATCGGTTGGGATTTGTTTTAAACGATAGTCGCGTTCAACATCATAGGCTACATTATTGACAATACCAACGCCCATGTTGAGTTCGACATAGGTTTTAATGACATCGGCATCTAGAGCAGACATGACGATGTCAACATCTACACCAGCATCTTCAAAAGCTTTGTCAATTTTTGAACGGCCTGTAAAACCACCATGGTAAGTAATCAGTGGATATTCCGCCAAGTCTACAATACTAATATTTTGTTTGTTTGCCAGTGGATGGTTTTGTGGGGTAATAATACTGTGCTGCCAATTATAGAACGGTACGCTGGCCAGATTATCTTCTGCGGTGAGTGATTCAGTCGCAATACCAATGTCGGCTTCGCCTTGAAGAAGCATCTCAGTAATTTCTACAGGGCTCGCTTGTTGCAAAATGAGATGAACTTTTGGAAACTCTTTTTTAAATTGATTAACAATAGGCGGCAATACATAACGTGCTTGTGTATGCGTTGTTGCAATTGTCAATGTTCCTTCATCGACACGATTAAAATCATCTGCAAGACGTTTAATATTATCGGCATCGACCAACATACGTTCAACAATACCCAGTAGGGCTTGACCAGGTTCGGTTAAACCGAGTAAGCGTTTTCCTTTACGAATAAACAGCTGAACACCTAATTCATCTTCTAGGTCTTTAATATGCTTACTGACGCCTGACTGAGAGGTGTACAGTGCGGCAGAGGCTTCGGTAAGGTTGAAATTTTGTCTCACCGTTTCCCGAATAATTCTAAGTTGTTGAAAGTTCATATTTTGGATCTCTTTTATCATGAAGCAGGCATTCAACATGCCCCTTCATCTTGGTTTTAAGCCGCAGGTTTTGCAAATAAATGTAAGTTAGAAGGGCTTAACCATACCGTTTGGTTCGGTCTAAATTGGTGTAATCTTGCTTCTTCTGCCGTGAGTGATATTTCAATCAGTTTACCTTGACGATCATGTAATTCAGCAACTACTTTTCCTGCAATCCATAATTCACGAACAAAGGTTGCTTGAATGGAATTGTCTTGAGGCTGCGCATGGATACGTAATTCATCTGGACGGGCAAAGGCGATGACTTCACCAGATGGTGCATTGCGTAAACTGTCTAATTGAATACGGTCTTCACCAATCTGGATTGTACCTGCATTATTTTGTCCTTCGAAACGGTTTGCTTGACCAAGGAAATCGAATACGAACGGCGTTGCAGGCTTTTCATACACTTCACGTGGTGATCCAATTTGTTCGACATTACCTTTGTTCATTACGATGATTTGGTCTGCAACCTCAAGTGCTTCTTCTTGGTCATGGGTGACAAAGATGGAAGTAATATGTAATTCATCATGCAGTGTACGTAGCCAACGACGGAGCTCTTTACGTACTTTGGCATCTAGTGCTCCAAAAGGTTCATCCAGTAATAGTACACGTGGTTCAACGGCCAAAGCACGTGCCAACGCAATACGTTGACGTTGACCGCCTGAGAGTTGCGCAGGGTAGCGATCTGCCAAAAAGCCCAATTGGACTAGATCCAGCAAACGTGTGACACGTTTTTTAATTTCAGCTTCAGAAGGACGTGTTGAACGTGGTCGTACACGAAGGCCAAAAGCAATATTTTCAAATACAGTCATATGGCGGAACAATGCGTAGTGCTGAAATACAAAACCGACTTCACGTTCACGTACGTGGACATTGGTCGCATCTTCACCTTCTAAGATGACTTGACCGCCATCTGCAGACTCAAGCCCCGCAATGATGCGGAGTAGAGTGGTTTTACCACAGCCTGATGGGCCAAGTAACGCAACCAATTGACCATCAGGAAAATCGAGGGAAATGTTATTCAGCGCATGGAATGCACCAAAGTGTTTTTCAATATTTTTAACTTGAATACTCATGAGGTCATTCCTTTAAACGGTTGAATCATTTTGTTTGTTTTGCTTTTCTTGGCGTAGCTCAACCCATGTTTTTAAAACAAGCGTTACAATCGCTAATAGCGCCAACAGTGAAGACACAGCGAAAGCGGCACTGAAAGTATATTCGTTATAGAGAATCTCAACGTGCAATGGCAAAGTGTTGGTTTCACCACGAATGTGTCCAGAAACAACAGATACCGCACCAAACTCACCCATTGCACGGGCATTACATAGAATGACGCCGTAGATCAGCCCCCATTTAATGTTCGGCAAAGTGACTTTCCAGAATGTTTGCCAGCCTGATGCACCAAGGACAATCGCCGCTTCTTCTTCTTCAGTTCCCTGAGCTTCCATTAGAGGAATCAGCTCACGTGCTACAAAAGGAACAGTAATAAAGATCGTTGCCAATACGATGGCAGGAACAGCATAGAGAATCTTGATGTCATGATCCATGAGCCAACCGCCAAACCAACCTTGTGTACCGAAAATCAACACCAGCATTAAACCTGCGATAACAGGTGACACAGAAAAAGGCATATCAATAATCGTGGTTAGGATTGATTTACCACGGAAGTTGAATTTGGCAACACACCATGCTGCTGCAACACCAAATACCACATTCAGTGGAACCGCAATCACAGCAGTTAATAAAGTGAGTTTGACCGCAGATAATGTATCAGGATGAACCAAGGCTTGGGTATAGACGCCCACACCTTGTTTAAAGGCTTCAACAAACACCAAAATCAGCGGTAAGATCAAACAGCTCAGAAAGAACAGCAGAGCAATAGTAATCAGGGTGTAGCGAACCCAAGTGGGTTCACGTGTCGCATCACGCGATTGGAGTTTTTCAGCCAGTGCATTACTGTTGATATTCATCGTGCAGTTCTCCCTGTGCGGCGGCTGGCCCATGCCTGTAACAAGTTAATCAGGAATAAAATAGCGAATGACAGCACTAACATGACGACAGCAATCGTGGTTGCACCTGCATAGTCATATTCTTCTAGACGCGAAATAATCATGAGTGGCGCAATTTCAGTTTTGAAAGGCTGATTGCCTGCAATAAAGATCACCGAGCCGTATTCACCGACCCCACGTGCAAATGCCAAAGCAAAACCCGTGATAAGTGCTGGAAATAAAATCGGAAAAATGACTTTCGTGACAATTTGCAGACGGTTTGCACCCAATGCCGATGCTGCTTCTTCTAACTCAGTTTCCAAGTCGCTCAGTACAGGTTGGACGGTACGAACTACGAAAGGAATACCAATAAAAATAAGGGCTAGAGTAATCCCAATTGGAGTGTATGCCACTTGAATCCCTAAAGGCTCAAGATACTGACCAATCCAGCCTGTAGGCGCATAAAGAGAAGTCAGTGCAATACCTGCAACCGCAGTGGGTAAGGCAAAAGGCAAATCGACCAAAGCATCGACAATACGTTTGCCCGGGAAGCTATAACGAACCAAGCACCATGCTAGTAATAAACCAAAGACCACATTAATAAACGCAGCAATTAATGCAGCACTAAAACTGAGCTGTAGAGATTTTAAGATGCGTTCTGAGCTTAAAATTTCCCATAAACCATCCCAACCGATGCCTAAGGATTTAATAAAAACGGCAGACAACGGAATCAAAACAATTAATGACAGATATGCTAGGGTAAAGCCTAGAGAAAGACCAAATCCTGGCAGCACTCGGGATCGCTGCGACATGATTACTCCTCAAAGAGAGAAGACTGACTCAAAAGTGGTCAGCCCAAATAAAACTAAATTTCGGCACAAACATTATTTGCAGTGTTTAAATAGCAAATTTAAATAAATAATTGCTTTCATTGCGGAAATCGACATTTTTTAGTACATTTTCTGAAATCAAAAAATCATAAATTTCAGGAAATGGACCAAAACCTGATGCAACATTGATATGACCAACTTGACCTAAATTTTTAGGTTTAATTTTCCAAGCTTTAGAAAGTTGCATTGCATCTTCAAAACCTAACCAAGGATCATTTTCACTAATGATCATTTGTGTCGGAACTTGAATTTTAAGGTGGTGAAAGTATTGCTGATAGTCATTTTGACTATCACGTGCAAAACCTAAATCCCCAAAGCGTGCGGGATTAGCTGGCGCAACCAAAACAAGATTTTTAACTTTCTGATTCAGTTCTGGATGCTGAGCTAATGCCGCAACTGTGGTTAAGCATCCAAAGCTATGCGCCACAATTTGGATGGGTTCTGAAACGGACTGCACTGTTTTGACAAATTGTTCAATCCATTCATGGAGTACAGGTTTATTCCAATCTTGCTGCTGTACACGAGAGCACGACTTGAGCTGACGTTGTAACCATGATTGCCAGTGGTCATGTTCACTTCCACCCACGCCCGGTACAATTACAGTATGAATCATGTCGATGCTCCCTTACAGATGTTTACTTGATTCGTTGCTTATTTTGCAGTATTCGCTTTCACGATTTGGTCGTACACACCACCATTTTCAAAGTGTTGTTTTTGTACTTTGGTCCAACCACCAAATTCTTTATCAATGGTCACCAACTTCAACGGTTTGAATGTGGTTGCATATTTTTTCAAGACGCTTGCATTACGTGGGCGATAGAAGTTTTTTGCTGCAATTTCTTGACCCGCTGGCGAATATAAATAGTTCAAATATGCTTTGGCTAAGTTCAGATTGCCGTCTTTTTCTGCATTCTTTTCAACAATAGCAACAGGTGGTTCAGCCAAGATAGACAGTGATGGAGTCACAATTTCGAACTTACCCGGTTGTTCACGAAGTGCTAAATGCGCTTCGTTTTCCCATGCGAGTAAGACGTCTCCAATGCCACGTTCAGCAAAAGTTGTGGTTGCACCACGTGCACCTGAGTCAAGCACTTTGGTATTTTTATAAATTTTACGCACAAATTCTTGTGCCTTGGCATCATTGCCCGCAGGTTGATGCTTTGCCCAAGCCCAAGCTGCTAAATAGTTCCAACGTGCGCCACCAGAAGTTTTTGGGTTTGGTGTGATAATCGCAACATCAGGTTTAACCAAATCACCCCAGTCCTTAATACCTTTAGGGTTACCCTTACGCACGAGGAATACAATTGTTGATGTATACGGGGTCGAGTTATTTGGAAGCTTCTTTTGCCAGTTGGTTGGTAAGAGTTTTGCTTTTTCAGCAATCACGTCAATGTCCGCTGCAAGTGCAAGTGTTACGACATCTGCACCTAAACCATCAATGACTGAACGTGCTTGTTTACCTGAACCGCCGTGGGATTGTTTAAAGTTGATGTCTTGTCCAGTACGCTGCTTCCAATATGCCCCAAACTGTTTATTGACATTTTCATACAACTCACGTGTTGGATCATACGAGACATTTAGAAAATCTTTTGCGACTGCGCCAAAAGATGTAACTGAAACTAGCGTTGCTAGTACCCCGATTTTTAACTTCGATAAGCTCATGTGAGACCTCAAATTTTAAGCGTTTTTAAATATGAGCCAAGAATACTGCGAGTCTTATTGCTAAAAAAATAATAAAAAACGAATTTTATATGAATAAAAATGAAAAGAGGTTCTGCGCTGAATTCATTAAACTAAGGCGGATCATTGTTTCAAGGCAAATAGATATGCAATGCTATAAAAATGCAGAAAAAGTCAAACAAATAGAATTATTAGACCGTGCATTTCATTATGGTGATGGATGTTTTACTACGGCAAGAGTTTGTAATGGTGTGATTGAATTAGAGTCATTGCATATAGCTCGTTTGCATTTGGGCTGTGAGCGTTTGCTGTTGTCAGCAGACTTATCTTATATTCAACAAACCATCGAACTTTTCAAACAAGACCATGTAAATTTAAATGGCACTATGAAAATTGTGGTCAGTCGGGGTGAAGGGCAACGAGGTTATAGTTTGCCAACACAGCCTGCAGATGTTTGGGTCTTTTTTTATCCGCAAGCATTAGAAGCGTTGACATACAGTGAAATTGATTCAGGAGTGCTGCAACTTGCGATGGGCTTGAATATGCCACAGTTGGTCGGTGTGAAGAGTTTGAATCGTTTAGAGCAAGTTTTACTCAAGCGTGAGGCAGAGCAGCAAGGCTGGTTGGAAGCATTAGTGACCGATGTACAAGGTTCTGTTGTTGAAGGTGTGAGCAGTAATTGTTTCATTCTGATAAATGATCGGTGGATTAGTCCTGAACTTCGTTATAATGGCGTGCATGGCGTTATGCGCGCAGAAATATTGGCGCGTATGCAACAGCAAGGTATTGCCTGTGAGCTGAGAATGGTTGATATGGAAGAAATTTCACGCTTTCAAAGTGTATTTTTTTGCAATGCCTTGAGCCCTATGAAAATAGCCAAAAGTTTGAACCGTCAGCATTTAGATGTTCAACCATGTATAGATTTGTTTTATCATCTTCAACTTAATCAGATGCAGTAGTATGTCCGCAGCCAAAACCAAATCGAAAAAGAAAATACAACCGCCTAAACGTAAAATCAAAGCTTTGTTATTGATTGCTGTAAGCATCCTTGTTTTAGTGATGGTTGTACTGTGGTCAAGTTTATTTAAGTCCTATCCGATTGAAGGCAAAAGGCAATTACTGGCCATTAATTCAGGCGATACCTATTCTGGTTTTATCGACCGTTTGGCCAAAGATGATATTGCAAATTTTCCGATTATTTTAAAGCTCTATCAAAAGATTTTTATTCATGACACGCTGAAAGCGGGCGTTTATGAAGTACATGAAGGTATGAGTATTCGCCAAGTTTTGGATATGATTTCCAATGTCGATAATGCGCAAATGAACCGTATATTGGTAATAGAAGGCACGACTTTTAAACAACTGGTTGAAGCGTTAAAAAAAGATGTTCTCGTCAAAAAAGAAGTGTCTAATTTGCCCATGGATCAGCTTTTAAAAGCTTTAGAGATTCCTTATGACCATGCAGAAGGACTGTTTGCGCCAGATACTTACTTTTTTGCTAAAGGTGAGTCGGACAAAAAAATCTTAACGGATTTATACAAACGCCAAATGAAAACTTTAGATGAAGCGTGGGCAAACCGTGCGGCAAATTTGCCGTATAAAGACAAATACGAAGCCTTGATCATGGCCTCTATCATTGAAAAAGAAACCAATGTTGATCGTGAACTGGAGCAAGTGTCAGGTGTGTTTGCGCGTCGCCTTCAACTCGGTATGCGTTTGCAAACGGACCCAACCGTGATTTATGGTATGGGGGATAAATATACAGGCAATATTAGCCGCCAAGACTTACGTACGCCAACCGCTTATAATACTTATACCATCAATGGCTTACCGCCAACGCCAATTGCTTTACCAAGTAAAAAAGCCATTGAAGCCACCATGCATCCAGACAACAGCAAAAACATCTACTTTGTTGCAACGGGGAATGGTGGTCACACATTTAGTGAGACTTTGGAGCAGCATAATCAAGCTGTACAAGAATATCTCAGCGTTTTAAAAACCAAGAAAGGTGAATAGATGTTTATTAGTTTTGAGGGCACAGAAGGTGTCGGTAAAACCACACTGATTCGCAAAATTTATGAGCATCTAGAACAACAAGGCCAACAGGTTGTTTTAACCCGTGAACCAGGCGGTACACCGATGGCTGAGCAAATCCGTGCCTTGTTACTCTCTGTTCATCATGAAGAGTCGATGTCAAATGACACGGAACTATTGTTAATGTATGCAGCACGTGCACAGCATTTACAGCAAGTGATTGTTCCTGCATTGACTGAACAAAAAACAGTACTATGCGACCGCTTTACCGATGCGAGCTTTGCTTACCAATGTGCAGGACGCGGTTTAAGCCAGTCGAAGTTGCAACTCTTGAATGATCACTTTGTGAGTCATATGCCAAATATTACATTTTGGCTCGATGCACCGATTGAAACAGGTATGTCGCGCGCACGTGAACGTGGGGCTTTAGACCGCTTTGAACAAGAAAAAGTCACTTTTTTTGAAAAAGTACGGGCAGGTTATCAGCAGCTCTGGGAGCAGTATCCTGAGCGGGTCAAACGCTTGGATGCGACCCAGTCACCAGAGCAGGTTTTTGCACAAGCGTTGCAATATTTAAACTAAAAACTATCCTGAAATTTCCATTTCGGGATTGTAGTGAAATGAATTTTTCTTTTATAGTCAGTCACAAAGGATTGTAAATAGCAGGGAAAATGAAAAGTAACTTAACCGAAATTGTGGCTTTTTTAGAAAAGGAATTTCCACAAAGTTTAGAAAAATGTTGTATTGAGTCAGTCACTGAGCGTGCTGCAACGGTGCTCTATCAAGTTGATGACCGCGACTTGCGACCAGGCGGTACGGTTTCAGGCCCAACTATGATGACCCTTGCTGACTATGCGCTGTATATTGCTATTTTAGGAGAGATTGGGATAGTCGGTTTAGCTGTGACCACTAATTTGTCGATTAATTTTCTCAGTAAACCTGTTGCGTCAGCAAATATACGTGGTGAGTGTAAACTGATGAAGGTAGGCAAAGCGCTGGTGGTTGGTGATGTGTGGTTATATTCTGTCGGGAAGGATGAGCCGATTGCACATGTGGTGGGCACATATTCTATTCCGCCAAAATCCTAAGATGATAATTTTAAAATAAAAGCCTGATAGTCAGGCTTTTATTAGGGGTTAAATTTAGCTGTTCACTAAAGGTGTTTCAACTTCGAAGTTGGGCGGAGTAAGTACCGTTTTACGCAGTTCATTTGATAGCTCAGGGTAATCTAAAGTGTAGTGTAAACCACGAGATTCTTTGCGTTCCATAGCACAGCGCACGATCATTTCAGAGACTAAAACCAAATTCCGTAGCTCAATTAAGTTCTTACTAACTTGATAATCTTGGTAATACTCGGTAATTTCCCGCTTCAACATTTCAATACGGTGGAGTGCGCGTTCAAGACGTTTTGTGGTGCGGACAATGCCGACATAGTTCCACATGGTCTGACGCAGTTCATCCCAGTTTTGCAAAATCACCACATCTTCATCAGGATTTGTCACTTGGGAATCGTCCCAAGCTGGAGCCGTTGGAGATTGGTAATTTGAATTAAAACTTTTCTCAATGTGTTCCGCAGCACTCATACCATACACAAAACATTCTAAGAGTGAGTTGCTCGCCATACGGTTAGCACCATGCAAACCTGTATATGATGTTTCACCAATCGCATATAAACCTTGAATATCAGTTTGACTATGTTCATCAACTACGACACCGCCGCAGGTATAGTGCGCAGCAGGAACTACAGGAATCATTTCCTTGGTAATGTCGATGCCAAGTTCGAGCAAACGTGCATACAAGGTCGGAAAGTGTTCTTTAATGAAACTTTCGGGTTTATGACTAATGTCGAGCCAGACATGACGAATACCTAAGCGTTTGATTTCATAGTCAATGGCACGTGCCACAATGTCGCGGGGTGCAAGTTCAGCGCGCTCATCAAAGCGCAACATAAAGCGTTCACCATCGGGTAGACGCAGATAAGCACCTTCACCGCGCATCGCTTCAGTAATCAGAAAAGAGCGTGCTTGTGGATGATAGAGGCAGGTTGGGTGGAATTGGTTAAATTCCATATTGGCCACGCGGCAGCCTGCTCGAAAAGCCATGGCAATACCGTCACCCGTTGCAATGTCAGGGTTTGAAGTATACAGGTAGGCTTTCATTGCCCCGCCACAGGCTAAAGCAGTGAAAGGTGCTAAAAATGTATGGACTTTTTCAGTCTTTTCATCCAGTACATAAAGACCGAGAGCACGATTATTCTGTTCTTCTAAGCCTAATTTTTGAGAGGTGATTAAATCAATCGCAATATAATTTTCAAAAATAGTGATGTTGTCTTTTTCAATTGCACGTTCAACTAAGGTTGTTGAAATGGCACGGCCTGTAGCATCGGCAGCATGAATAATACGGCGCTGTGAATGCCCACCCTCACGGGTCAGGTGCAATTGTTCTTGATCATCAAGGGTAAATTGCACGCCATGTTTCAGCAGAAAATCAACAGAAGGTTTACCACCTTCCACTGTTTGTTTAACGGCATCAACCTCACAAAGATGAGCACCAGCAATCATGGTGTCATCAATGTGCTGTTCGATAGAATCCGTTTCGTCTAAAACAGCAGCAACGCCACCTTGCGCATAGAAGGTACTTGCATCGGTCAGGTTTGATTTTGCAAGAACAGCAATATTGAAATGTTGAGGCAACGATAAGGCTAAGCTCAGGCCTGCACCGCCACTTCCCACAATAATCACATCAAAATGATGCGTTGTGCTTAAATTAGACATGTCCGTCAGCTAATTTGGAAAAAGTTTGCTAATCACAGCGCTTTTTTCACAAAAAGGCAAGGGCAATATCTATTCAAATTATGGAAAATATAAATAAAGAACTTGTTTTTTAAGCAAAGTTTAAGCATCTGTTTATACAAACATAATAGAACATATTATTACCCAAGATAGACAAACTTTATGCTAAAAACGCTAATACATAAATTGATAACAAACACATAGGTCAATGCTTGATATGAAAAGTCGCGCTATACACACTGGTTTTTTTGCTGTTGCATGCACAATGGCTGCCGTACAAACACAGGCAGCACCTGTTGATTTCTCAAATTTAGTTGAGCAAGTCAGCCCTGCGGTAGTCAGTGTCAATGTTGTAAAGAAAATGACTCAAGAAGAGTTAATGCAACAGCAGATACCTGAAATTTTAAAGCGTTTCTTTGGCAATCAAGTCATTATTCCACAGCAGCAGGCACCGCAAGAAAAAACGGCTTATGGCAGCGCATTTTTTATTAGTAAAGATGGTTACTTGCTGACAAACCACCACGTTGTAGAAGATGCATCGAAAGTCACCATTATGTTTAATGACCGCCGTGAACTGGATGCGACCGTGGTGGGTAGCGATGAACGAACCGATGTGGCCTTACTTAAGGTGAATGGCACAAATTTTCCATCACTCCGTGCCGGTAATGTTGACCAACTGCGTGTAGGCGAACCTGTGCTTGCGATTGGCTCTCCTTTTGGTTTTGATTACTCTGCCTCAGCAGGTATTGTCAGTGCCAAGATGCGTAATATGATGGGGGAAACGTCTGTACCCTTTATTCAAACTGATGTAGCTTTAAACCCTGGGAACTCAGGTGGACCATTGTTTAATCAACAAGGTGAAGTGGTTGGGGTGAACTCACGTATTTTCAGTGGTACGGGCGGGTATATGGGACTGTCTTTTTCGATTCCTATAGACGTTGCCATGGACATTGCTGACCAACTGAAGAAAACAGGTAAAGTCACACGTTCTTATTTAGGTTTCAATTTACAAGATTTAGACCGCAATTTGGCTGAATCTTATAATTTACCGAAACCAGAAGGTTCCCTGATTACCAATGTACAGCCAAATTCACCTGCAGAAAAAGCAGGGTTAAAAGCAGGCGATATTATTTTAAAATTTAATGGAACACCGATTTCACGAACATCTGAATTATTGAATTATTTAAACCGTACTATGCCAAATCAAACGGTACAGTTAGAGATTTTACGTGACGATAAAAAGCGCAATATTTCAGCGACACTGACCACTGCACCAGATGATACACCAGCAAAGTCAGATGCAACTGCACAAGCAAAAGGACCTGTTCTAGGTGTGGCGATTCGTAATTTATCGCCAGTTGAATCATCTCAATTAAAGCTAAAAGGTGGTGTTCTCATTCAAGAAGTGAAGCGTGGTGGAGCAGCTGCACAGGCAGGTATGACCGCTGGAGATGTCGTCACTCGTATTAATAACAAGTTGATTACTGATACTAATGATTTTGTTCAGGCTGTATCTGATTTGAAAAAAGGTCAGGTTGCTCGGGTTGGAATCATTCGACAAGGTACACCAGCCATCTTGGGTATGCGTATCCAATAAATAAGTGTAAAAACCACTCGTAAGAGTGGTTTTTTATTTTTTGCAATTTGATGCTGTCTTTGATTGGCGTACACTGCGACATTCTTCGGGGAAATGGGGATTAGATAGAGTTCTTATGAGTAGTATTTTTGATTTAAACCTTCAGGTACAAGCAGAACATATCGACCAGTTGGGCCATGTGAATAATGTGGTTTATATGCATTGGATGCAGGATGTTGCAACAGCACATATTGATGCTTTGGGTTTGGGCTTAAAAGAGTATATTGAATTAAAACATGCCATGGTTGCGGTTGAGCATCATGTGCAGTACCGAAAAGCTGCATTTGAAGCGGATGAAATCATCTTACGGACATGGTTTGACGATATAAACGCTTTATATTCATCACGCCAGTATGTGTTTTATAGACCTAAAGACAATAGTATTTTATTTGTTGCACAAACCAAGTGGGCATGTGTTGAAATTGAAACGGGACGCCCGAAACGAATGTCACCCAGTTTTACCCAAGCTTACCAACCGCTTGCAAAAGATGTGAATGCCCTAGATTTTTCAATGGATTATTCAAAAAGCTCAGTACGAAGCGAAAAACGTAAAAAAGCGTCTGAGTTGTGAGAAGGAAGCGTATTATTATGGATACTTTGAAAAAACCATCTGCTATAATCCTTCGCAATTTCTATTCGGCTTTTGTTATGCATCTAAATTTGTCTGCATAACGCTTCATTTTGTTCAAGGTAGCCCATGGCGCAAGCTAAAAAATCTGTTGATATTAAAAATATCCGTAACTTCTCGATTATTGCGCATATCGACCACGGTAAGTCGACGCTTGCCGATCGTTTTATTCAGACCTGTGGTGGTTTGCAAGATCGTGAAATGCAAGCACAAGTACTAGACTCCATGGAGCTAGAGCGTGAGCGCGGTATTACTATTAAGGCTGCGTCGGTTACTTTGTATTATACCCATCCAAATGGGCAAGAGTATCAATTGAACTTTATTGATACCCCGGGGCACGTCGATTTTTCATATGAAGTGTCACGCTCACTAGCGGCCTGTGAAGGTGCATTGTTGGTTGTAGATGCGGCGCAAGGCGTGGAAGCACAGTCGGTTGCGAACTGTTATACCGCTATTGAACAAGGTCTTGAGGTTCTTCCAGTACTCAACAAAATTGATTTGCCACAGGCTGAGCCTGAACGTGTGATTCAAGAAATTGAAGACATTATTGGTATTGAAGCGACGGAAGCGCCAACCTGTTCGGCGAAAACAGGGCTTGGGATTGATAGCGTTTTAGAAACATTAGTCAATGTCATTCCTGCACCAGTAGGTGATCGTGATGCGCCATTACAAGCTTTAATTATCGACTCTTGGTTTGATAACTATTTGGGCGTGGTTTCTTTGGTACGTGTGAAAGAAGGTCGTGTGCGTAAGGGCGACAAGATGTTGATGAAATCAACAGGTCAAACGCACATTATTACTTCTGTGGGTATTTTCAATCCTAAGCATACTGAAACAGACATCCTTGAAGCAGGTGAAGTTGGTTTCGTTATTGCAGGGATTAAAGACATTTTTGGTGCGCCAGTGGGTGATACGATTACCCTTGCAAGCACACCAGAAGTTAAAACTTTGCCAGGCTTTAAAAAAGTAAAGCCACAGGTGTATGCAGGCTTGTTCCCGATTGATTCAAGTGAATTTGAACCATTTCGTGAAGCTTTGCATAAACTCCAGATCAATGATTCTGCATTATTCTTTGAACCTGAAAGCTCAGATGCTTTAGGTTTTGGCTTCCGTTGTGGCTTCTTAGGCATGCTACACATGGAAATCGTACAAGAGCGTTTAGAGCGTGAGTATGATTTAGACCTCATTTCATCTGCACCGACAGTGATTTACGAAGCGGTGATGAAGAATGGTGAAACGATTTATATTGACAGCCCATCAAAAATGCCAGATGGTTCAACAGTCGAAGATCTACGCGAGCCGATTGCCGAGTGCCATATCCTTGTACCGCAAGAGTATTTGGGTAATGTCATGACTTTGTGTGTAGAGCGCCGTGGTGTGCAAAAAGACATGAAATTTATGGCGAACCAAGTTTCGATTACCTTTGAAATTCCAATGGCGGAAGTGGTGATGGACTTCTTTGATAAATTGAAGTCGTGTTCACGTGGTTTTGCATCCTTAGATTATAATTTTGTCCGTTTTGAAAGTTCATCATTGGTCAAAGTCGATGTTCTAATCAACGGTGAAAAAGTTGATGCCTTAGCCATGATTTGTCACCGTCAAGATGCGCGTCATCGTGGTATCGCACTGGTTGAAAAAATGAAAGATTTGATTCCACGTCAAATGTTTGATGTTGCGATTCAAGCTGCAATTGGTGCACAAATTATTGCTCGTTCCACTGTAAAAGCGATGCGTAAAAACGTCTTGGCTAAATGTTATGGTGGCGATGTTTCTCGTAAGAAGAAACTTCTCTCGAAACAAAAAGAAGGTAAGAAACGTATGAAGCAAGTGGGAAGTGTAGAAATTCCACAAGAAGCGTTCTTGGCTGTGTTGAAAGTAGAAAGATAATAAGGTAGGACGATAAGCCCATGGATTTTGATTTTAATTTAATACTTGTTCCTGTCACGCTCATATTCTTTTTGGTGTGGTTGCTTGATAAGTTTGTATTCAAGCAGCGAGCGACAAAAGGCAAGGGGAATGAAAATTTTGTCATTACTTGGGCTTATGATTTTTGGCCAGTCCTCGCAATCGTTCTATGCTTACGTTCATTCTTTTATGAACCTTTTAACATTCCTTCAGATTCAATGGTGCCGACATTAGAGACAGGTGATTTCATTTTGGTCAACAAATTTGACTATGGTGTGCGCCTTCCAATTGTGAATAAAAAAGTGATTGATGTTGGGGAGCCTGAGCGTGGGGATGTAATTGTATTCCGTTATCCTCCTCAACCAACAATTAGCTATATTAAACGTGTAGTGGGTATTCCAGGGGACCATATTGTTTTTGATCATGGGCAATTAAGTATTAATGGTCAAAAAGTGGCTAAAGTTCCTGTCCAGTTTAGTCGTGAAAAAGATAGTTTGGACACACCAACCTCTATTTATCACAAAGAAACGATTGGCAAGCATACCTTTACCATGCGTGAGTTAGAAGGGGTGAATGTTGCACGACAAGCACCATATATTAACTTTGTAGAAAATGGTAAATACTCTGCTGAAAATGGTTTATATTGGGAAGTGAAAGTAAAAGAAGGTGAGTACTTTGCGATGGGGGATAATCGTGATCAAAGTGCTGACAGCCGCTTTTGGGGGATGGTTCCTGAACAGAACCTGACAGGTCGTGCATTCTACATTTGGATGCATAAGGAACCTGGCTTTAAGCTACCGTCATTTAACCGTAACGGTAGCATTGACTAGTATATCGTTTCGGAAAAATAAAAAATGCGTAAGAATCAACAAGGGGCATCTTATATCGCCATTTTATTTGCAATCATGGGGTTTGCATTTATGGCGAAAGTGGCGATTGCGGTATGGGCTCCATATTTTGATGATCGGATGATCAATAGCCAAATTGAGGAACTATTTCAAAATAGTCCGAAAAATATGCAGCCAGCCGAGTTTGAAAAGCAACTTTCAAAACGTCTGGAAATGAATAACATTCGAGATGTAAAAATTAAAGAGATTATGCAGGTCACCAATACCGAAGGGTTGCAGGTGAAAAAGGAGTATGAGGTAAGAAAACCCTTCTTGCTGAATATAGATTTGGTATTAAAGTTCGAGAAAAGTTTTGATCAAAGCTCAGTCCAAGCTAAGTGAAGCCCGCTTAGCGAGCCGTATCGGTTATCAGTTTAAACAACCTGAATTACTTCAGCTTGCACTGACTCACCGATCGGTGAGCCACAAATACAACTATGAGCGCCTAGAGTTTCTAGGCGATTCTTTGTTAGGGATGATTATTGCAAATTATCTTTATAAAGCTTACCCAACTGAAAATGAAGGACGCTTAACGCGTATGCGTGCGACTTTGGTACGTCAGGAAGCTTTAGGTAAAATTGCAAATGATTTAAAACTCAGCCAGTCGCTCATTTTAAGCACTGGTGAGTTAAAGTCAGGTGGACATCATCGTGAGTCCATTCTTGCGGATACGGTTGAGTCGATTATTGGTGCAATCTATGTGGATTGTAGTGATTTAACGGTATTAGAGCCGATTGTGCTAAAATGGTATGAGCCATATTTAGACCATATCGAGCCGACCGATCAACTTAAAGATCCAAAATCACGTTTACAAGAATATCTACAGGCACGAAAAAAAGCTCTCCCAGTTTATGATGTGGTCGATATTCAAGGTGATGCACCGAATCAACATTTCAAAGTGGAATGTAAAGTCGATGGATTGCCTGTTGTAAAAGGTGAAGGTACAAGTCGTCGCTTTGCTGAACAAGCTGCAGCGGCAGATATTTTAAAACTATTGGAGCAGTAATCTGCCATGTCAAATTCTTCCGATCACATTGATGCTGATCACGAGTCGCAAAGCGACAGTAATGATTTAATTAGCCAGTTTTTTAGTGCGCAAGGTACCGAAATTCCTTCAGATTTTCGTAGTGGCTTTGTCGCAATTGTTGGTCGTCCAAACGTAGGGAAATCTACGTTGATGAACCATTTGTTGGGTCAGAAATTATCAATTACTTCCCGTAAACCACAAACTACACGTCATAAGATTGTGGGTATTGATTCGCGCTCAAAATCTCAAGCAGTGTTTGTGGATACGCCAGGGATGCATAAGAAAGAAGTTCGCGCCATCAATAAAATGATGAACCGTGCTGCATCTTCTGCATTGCGTGATGTTAACTTGGTATTGTTTGTTTTGGATGCAGACAAGTGGACTCAAAACGATGAACTTGTTTTGGAAAAACTTAAAACCGCAGATATGCCTGTCATTTTAGTGATCAATAAAATTGATACACTTGAAAATAAAAATCATGCATTACCTTTGATTCAAGAGCGCGCAAAACTGATGAATTTTGCGGAAATTGTTCCTGTTTCTGCTCTTCGTGGTGCAAACTTAGATCATTTGCGCGATACGATTGAAAAATATTTACCCTTCCAACCACCATTATATTCATTGGATCAATTAACCGATCGTTCTGAGCGTTTCTTAGCATCGGAAATTATCCGTGAAAAGATTATGCGTCAGTTGGGTGAAGAACTACCTTATGATTTAACTGTACAAATTGAGTCGTTTAAGACGGAAGAGGCGACAGTGAATGAAAAAACAGGTCGTCCAAAACCAGCATGTACTTATATTGATGCAACGATTTTTGTCGATCGCCCAGGTCAAAAAGCCATTGTGATTGGTGAAAAAGGCAGTAAGCTGAAGAAAATTGGGATGGATGCTCGTGTTGACATGGAAAAAATGTTTGAGCAGAAGATCATGCTGACACTTTGGGTGAAGGTTAAAGGCGGCTGGTCTGATGATGAGCGTGCATTAAAAAGCTTAGGTTATAGTGATATCTAAGTTAAAGTAAAACGAATTTTATAGGAATGGTGTTATGGTCAAAGTATTTGCGGTAATCGCTTGTATGTTATTTTTGCAAGGGTGTATCCACAAAATCGTCACCGTTCCTGTAAAGATCGCTTATAAAACCACTAAAGGCGTGGTAAAAGGAACCGCAGCAGTGGTTGGGGCTGTTATCCCAGATGGGGATGATGAAGACAGTGAAAAGAAAGATAAAGATAAAAAAGATTAGTTAATTTCTCATGCGCAATGAAGTACTGCATGGTTACTTAATTCACCATAGAAAATACCGTGAACGTAGTCATATTGTGCATTTATTTACCCAAGAGCATGGGCGGGTTGATGGTATTTTAAGACAAACCCCGCCGCCGCAATACCAACCGATCTGTCTGCAGGCTTCGGGTAAATCTGAGCTCAAAAATTTTACAAAACTTGAAATTGTGAATCAGCCGATTTTTTTCTTTGGGGATGCTTTTTTTTCAGGTTTTTATCTCAATGAAATTCTACTCAGGCTCTGTCCACTTGAAGTTCAAATGGAGCAAAGCTTTGCTCAATATGCACATACGCTAACACAGTTACAGCAATTGACGCAGCAAGCCAATCCAAATCAATTTTTAAAACAAATTCTAAGGCAGTTTGAGCACGAACTGCTGGAAGATTTGGGCTATGCTTTAGATTTTTCGACCGATGCCAATCAACTCGAAATACAAGCCTCGCTTAACTATATTTTTCAGTTGAATGAAGGCTTTATTCCTACTGCGCAAGCCTCGCGAGCGACCTTAAATGGACAGCAAATTTTAAGCATGTGCCAATATGAAAAGGGTAGGGATTTTGGTTTGGAACAGTTACAATTACTGACCAAGTTGTATCGACAAATGATTAGTTCATTGTTGGGCGATCGCCCGTTAAAAAGTCGTCAGTTGTGGATTCAGAACACTCAAACTCAATCGTAATTAGGAAATGAATATGGCTGCATTACTTGGTGTAAATATTGACCACGTGGCAACTTTACGACAAGCGCGTGGAACGTCTTATCCAGATCCAGTCAATGCAGCACTGATCTGTGAGCAAGCGGGGGCGGAGGGGATAACTTTGCATTTACGTGAAGACCGTCGTCATATTCAAGATGACGACGTGCGTCGTATGCGCCCAGCGCTAAAAACACGTATGAATTTGGAACTGGCAGTGACAGATGAAATGATTGCATTTGCCAAAGAAATTAAACCGCATCACGTATGTTTCGTTCCTGAAAAACGCCAAGAAGTCACGACCGAAGGGGGCTTGGATGTGGTGGGCCATTTTGATGATGTCAAAGCCGCGACTCAAGCGCTGTCTGAAATTGGTTGTGATGTGTCTTTGTTTATTGATGCTGACTTTGCGCAAATTGATGCAGCGGTTGCTTGTGGTGCGCCAACCATTGAGATTCATACGGGTGCTTATGCTGATGCTGAAACACCTGAAGCTCAGCAACATGAGCTTGAACGTATTGTCAAAGGTGCCGAATATGCAGCATCTAAAGGTTTAGTTGTGAATGCTGGGCATG
Organism: Acinetobacter sp. WCHAc060042; assembly: GCF_003231195.1. Taxonomy (NCBI): domain Bacteria; kingdom Pseudomonadati; phylum Pseudomonadota; class Gammaproteobacteria; order Moraxellales; family Moraxellaceae; genus Acinetobacter; species Acinetobacter sp. WCHAc060042. The sequence continues at coordinate 7,156 of NZ_QKVN01000042.1, read as the reverse complement.
GACTCAACCTTGAAAATGTGACTCCAATTGCGCAAATTCCACAGATCCACGAATTAAACATCGGACATTCCCTAATTGCGGATGCCATTTTTGTAGGTTTGGAACAAGCAGTGCGTGAAATGAAAGCGGTCATTAAAGCTGCACGTTAATTTTAAAGTTTTAAGATTTAAATATGTCGAATATCAATTATGATGAACTCATGAAGCCCGTCATTGGTTTCTTGGGTTGTGAAACACCAAAAGCTTGGTTGGATGAAGCTATCAATAATCTTGATGTGCTGATGCAAGATCATGCGAATTGTGAAAAAAAAGCAGCAGGCACAGCGATGAACCTGATGTTTCGGTATAGCTTCTTTACCGATTTACAAGTCAAGCTTGCACAATTGGTTCGTGAAGAAATGCTACATTACGAGCAAGTGCTTGAATTTATGAAAAAGCGCGGGCTAGAGTGGAGCAATCTGAGTGCAGGTCGCTATGCGGGTGGTTTGCGTAAAGAAGTACGAACGTATGAGCCTGAAGCTTTAATTGATATTTTAATTATTGGTGCCTTTGTCGAGGCGCGTTCGTGTGAGCGTTTTTACGCGTTGGCACCTTTGGTGGATGATGAATTAGGTCGTTACTATCGCTACTTGTTAAAGTCTGAATCACGTCATTTTGAAGACTATTTGGCTTTGGCTTTAGAAGTTGCACAAACGGGTAAATTGAAAAACCCGAAAGAGGATATTCAAGCGCGTATTGACCATATTCGTAACGTTGAAAAAGAGCTGATTAGTACCTCTGATGATTTGTTTCGTTTCCATAGTGGTGTACCAGTCAAAGTGGCTTAGTCTTTTACTGGTTTTTGAAGTGTATCTCTCGTTTTACGTCATGCTAAGCGATGCAAATAAAAGCCCAATCTAGTGAGATTGGGCTTTTATTTTTTATGAGTTAAGGCTTTTTTTCTCAGCTCGATTGATTAGCCATGTTATGAGTAAACCTGGAACCAGAAAGCCTAAAAGTACTAGAAAACCGTGAATGAGAGAGGCCGCAGGCTCTTGTAGGGTTGCTGCGTGTTTCATTGGTGATAGCCATGGAGAAAGTTGAAAAAAGCTGATAACCAACAAGACAGTTGGCCATAAGATGGAAATATGATCTCTGCCAAAGTTTCTCCATGCATAAAAAATGAGTGCAAGGCTAAACAGGCCCTCAAAAATCCATGAACCAGTACCCCATTTTCCCCATAAGCCATAACCCATGTGCTCAGCAGAATATGGATACAGTGCTAAATCCATATTGTGCATAGGCCAATCGGCAAGCCAATGAGAGAAACAAGCGAACCCTGCGATGAGCGCAACACGTTTGTCTTTCCTAAAAAATAAAGCCCAAACGATAGAGAGGATCACAGCCATAACTAGGGAATGATCCCAGTCAATAAACGTTAAATCAAAGAATAAGTAAGGGCCTGCTTGCAGATTTGGTGTGACATGATTTAGACCCAACATGATGAGTAAACCATCAATGATATCGAGAAAACCAACACCGAGCATGATGGGAAGGGTTGGAACTGTTGGGAATTTTGATTTAATGGCTAAACCAATGGCTAAATGTCCGACATACATAATGATTCACCTATCTAGATTGGAGTAGGGTTAAGCTGTTTCTTAAAACGGCATTAATAAAAGAATCATCAACTTTTTTATTTTCAATAAAAATTTGAAAGTAAAAACTTCCTAGCGTCATGCTGATGATGTCATGAATATTTTGTTGTTGCTGGTTTTCGGGGAGTAATCTCTGAAAACTTTGGGCAATGAGTTGGTAACGTGCATGCCATAAATCTTGACGCTTACGAATACTGATTTCATCCTTAATGTTTAATGATGCTTGCAAGAATGAGTGACCAAGTGGGGACTGTAAAAACATTGCAAGTTGCTGCAACATGATTTTAAAGGCATCTATTGGTGCTAATTCTTGCGGTATCTCAATGGAATCTTGGATTTTATTTGCAATAGCATCCACAATTAAATCATCAAGGGATGACCATCTTCGGTACAGTGTTGTGCGACTAATCCCTGTCAATTTTGATAGTTGCTGTAGGGAAATATTTCCATAGCCTTGACTGAGCAACAGCTCGAATAAAGCCTCATAAATGACCTGTGAATTTGAACGGTCTTGTTCACTGACTAAGGCCTGTTGGCTTTTATTTCGGTATTTCTTTAAAGGTAAGTCGCTCATGCTTAGCTATCTTAATTTTACATGTAACAGATGTTACATTGTGTTTTGGAATTTAGAAAGCTTGTTTTTTGATCTGTTACAAATTTAGATCAAAATTGGAAAAAATACAGAGATTGCTTTTGCAAGAAGCTGACAGCAGAGTTGAACTTATAATCAGGCAAGTATAGTGATGCTGATATTTGGGCAAAAAAAAGCCCACGTCATATTGCGTGGGCTTTCTTGAATTTGGCTCTCCAACCTGGGCTCGAACCAGGGACCTGCGGATTAACAGTCCGTCGCTCTACCGACTGAGCTATTGGAGAATCTGCATGCGATTATAAGGACATTTTATAGTGGGTCAAGTCTAAAATGTCATGTTGCTGTCATTTTTGTTTCGGGTGCTTCTAATTTGAACAAAAAAATTTTTTTCAAAAAAAATCGTACCGAATTACTTGCAATGTTGAAATGGCGTTGATAGTCTGAATTCAACAACAGAGCGTTTAATTAAAACTTAAACAGTGTGGATTTATCACCAACTTGCCAGCACTAAAATGGCTAAACAGGAGAAAGCGAATGAATACGCTGACAATTTCCGATCTTTTCAATCATCTTTCTGATTATCAAAACCAGTATCTTTCGATCATTTCAGACCCTGAACAGTATTATACGGCTGTAGAATCTGCATATATTGATGTTTGGCCCGTAGGTCGCACCGATTTGTATTTAGGTGACTTACTACAGCTTTGGTTTAGTGAACGCTGGTTAATTAGCAGTCCATGTCAGTTATTGTCTGTGCAGACCGAGCGTAGTGTTAAAAAGTCCTTTCAACGTGAACATGATTTATATCTATACCAACTCTCAGGCAGTGCATTGTCTGGAAGTAATCGCTCTAAAGTGTGGTCTGTCTCTGAAGGGAAAAGCTTAGACGTAAGTTTGGATAGTGCATTTAAATATTATTGTATTTTTAAAGGTGCTCAACGTCCTGAAGCTGAGAAACCATATGCGAACAATTCTTTTAAAACAGCGATCTAGCAGACAGTGATTGATTTGATTGAGCAAAAAGGCACTGAGTTATCAGTGCCTTTGGTTGTTATGGGCGAATAATCATACAAGTGGCAGTGGCATGTGCATATAGTTTGCCATCTTCATCGACAATTTGACCTTCTGAAATGCCTAGGTTTTTACTGATGTTAATGACGTTGCCAATAGCAAGTAACTCTTTATCTTTTGGAATTGGACGACACATTTTAATATTCAGATCAATCGTGCCATAACCTACGCCAGCTTCAAGCATGCTATGTACAGCACAACCTGTAACTGAGTCGAGCACTGTTGCAGCAAATCCACCATGCACGCCACCTAGTGGATTTAAATGACGATGATCCGCTTTTGCTTTAAAGCTAATTTTCCCTTCTGACACTTCATAAGGCTGCATGGGAATGGTTTCACTAATGCTCGCGGGTGGTATATTTCCAGTACACATAGCTTGTAGAAGTTGTAGTCCAGTCATTTCTTTAGGGTTCATTATGGCTTCCTTTGTATTATTAAGTTCCTTTTTGGAACTTAATAGGAAATTAATCAAAATTTAATCATTAGGTCAATATTAGATTGTGAGCTGATCAGTAAAAAACTTATAGAAATCCCTTATATTGAGATTGCTAAGAGAGATGGTTGAGCTTCAGGGGCGTTATATTCCTGAATTTGCAGATGATGGTTTATCGAGCTTTATGAATCAGTGAATTAAAGAAGCTAATTGTTTCAAAAATAATGCATAAGTTTTAGGCATCGGAACACTTTTGATTTATATATGGAATAAACAATATTTTGATGCCGATTGATATCGTATTTTAATAATCAAGGAAATAATAATGAATGTATCTTGCTTATGCGGTAAAACCAAATTCCAAGCTGAGCTTAAAAATCATGATGTACATGCTTGTCATTGTTCGATGTGTCGTCAACAGTCGAGTGGTGTACTCATGAGCATTGATGTCGAACCAAGTAGTTTAACATTCCAAGATCAATCCTATTTAAAGCTGTTTCAGTCGTCTGAATGGGGAGAACGTGGTTTTTGTAGCGAATGTGGCACGTCACTTTTTTGGCGTACTCAAGATGGGAGCTATTGTAATATCAATGTATTTGCTATGGACGAGCAGCCGAAAGACTTAAAGCTTAGTACGGAGATTTATATTGATAACAAACCTGACTTTTACCAATTTAAGTATTCTACAGAACAGCTCACGGAAGCAGATGTTATTGCCTTATTTTCCCCAAATGAAAAAGAAAGATAGTTGTCGGTTGTATAGAGCTTGAAATTTACATCAATATTCCTGATAAGTTGAATGAGAAAATCACTATAGATTTAATAAATTATATTGGATATATCTAAAGTAAGCTGTTGAATAAGGATGCTCGAACATGCTGCTTAAAATTTGTGTAGCGATGTTAGCCTTTGCTGCGAATTCTGTACTGTGTCGTTTAGCTTTGGCTGATCAGCAGATTGATCCTATGAGTTTTAGCCTGATTCGGGTGTGTAGTGGTGCCGCAGTATTATGGGTACTTTATAGGTTTTCTACACATAAGGCGAAAATAGAATGGAACATAAAAAACGGATTCTTTCTCGCTTTATACATCGTTGCTTTTTCACTTGCTTATTTGCATATTGATGCAGGTGTGGGAGCGCTGCTCCTCTTTGGTACGGTTCAGCTCAGTATGGTCGCTTATGGATTGTATCATGGTGAAAAGATCAATCTGCGTTGTGGTCTTGGTTTAGCGATTGCACTTTTAGGTATGCTCATTTTGTTGTTGCCTGGGGCTTCAGCACCTCATTTGGGTTATGCCACGATGATGGTACTTTCAGGTATGGGATGGGCGATGTATAGTATTGCAGGTAAAAATATGCATAACCCACTAGCAAGTAGCTTGGCAAATTTTGTACTGGCGATTCCTTTTGTATTACTGGTTTATTTAGCATTTTTCACGCAAGCTTTTATCAAGCCACAAGGTGTAATCTTAGCAGTGCTGTCTGGTGGTCTAGCATCGAGTGGAGCTTATGTGTTGTGGTATGCCATAGTGAAGCAGATTGACCGTGTGACAGCTAGTAGTGTGCAATTGTCTGTGCCGTGTTTAGCGATTCTGGGTGGGGCATTGTTTATAGGTGAAGCACTGAGCTTTAGAATTATCATTTCTGCAGTGATTGTTTTGGTCGGGATTGCTTTGGTGATTTCGGCATCGTCTAACCGTACCAATTCAAATAAATCGGATTTAATCGGTTCCGAACGTCCATAAGTAAATTTCAATTCATCCATAACTAATTTTGACTTTAGCTTTTGAGATAGAGGCTAGGTTCTATCATTGTCCTTATTTTAATTTTATATCATGTAAAAATGGAATGAACTAAATTGATTTTTAGTAAATAGGCTAGATATATTTTCATTTTGTTCAGTGTCATTAAATAAAACTAAAAATGTTCGGCATGAAACTTGTATATTGAAGATACAGTTTCGGTAAAAATGAAATGTTGCTTAATTGTGCTACAAAAATACAAAAGTAAAAGGTATATCGTAGATATAAGTACCTTTCTCTTTAAGTTTAGAGAAACTTCTTGGTTTAATAATGAAAAAATTTTGGGATTTATTTATTCCTTTATTATTAGGGAATGTGACAATTGCGGTCAGTGGCTTGGTCGATACGCTGTATTTATCGCATTTTAGTGCAAAACATGTGGCAGTCTTAGCAATTGCAATATCTTTATATAGTATGGTTTTTATCTTTGGTTTTGGGCTTTTACAAGGCATGATGCAGACTTTAGCCGAAGCAAAGGGGAGTGGCGAGTTACATCAGATAGATTTGATCGTGAAACAAGGGATATGGAGTGTATTGCTTTGGGGCCTGTTTGGTATATGTGTACTCAGTCATGCTGATTCTATTGTCGATTTACTTGGTGCAGATGCAACATTAAAAGACATGATCTTGGTTTGTTTAAAGATCAGCATGTTTATTATACCCGTTCAATTATTACTGCGTGTTTTTTTTATTGTGACACAGACTTGTGGTCAAGCTAAGCTGGTTTTTTATGGCAATATTTTATTTCTAATTGCAAAGTTGATTTTGTCAGGTGTATTTATCTTTGGTATCCCACTTTGGGGCTTAAAAGCATATGGTGTTTATGGTGCATTTATTTCTTCATTTTTAGCATATTGTATTATATTTATAACTTTCTATATTTTTCTTATGGATAAAAGCCATCGGCTTCAATGGAAAGCCCCATTTTTCAACTTTGACATTTTAATAAAAATTTTACGTATAGGGATCCCTGCAAGTATAGTTATTTTCATTGATGTTTTTGCATTTACTTCAATTTCATTGCTTGCTGTTCCATTAGGGGATATTGCATTATCGGCAAACCAAATTGTGATGGTGGCGGGTTATTGGTTGTTTAATGTTATTAATGCGCTGATTGTAACATTTAGCATATTACTGTCGATAAAAATTGGAGAAGGTCACCAAGAACAAGCTTGGCAATTAAGCCAAAAAGCTGTTTATATCGTGTTGACGGTGGCGTCAATTTTGTCTTTCAGCTTGTTTTTATTTCAAAAGCAATTTGTTGTTTTATTTACTTCAGATCAGTCCGTTGCATTTATGGTTTCATCACTGATTGTATTGGTCTGTCTATTTCACATCGCAGATGCAATGCTTGCGATCGCTGTAAATTTACTACGTTGTTGGCAGGTCACTTTGCTTCCAATGTTCATTTATAGTTTTATGTTGCTTGTCGTTGGGCTGGGTGGCGGTTGGTATTTTGCTTTTCACCCGATGAGTTTTTTTGAGATAAATATCCCTTTGATGGGTATCCATTCATTTTGGGTTTTTGCTACCTTTGCTTATGCAAGTTCAGCAATTTTATGTCTGATTTGTTTGTACTATCGCAAATATCTAAACTAAGTAAATTCACTTAAGATTTGTAT
>NZ_QKVN01000041.1:0-26678 GCF_003231195.1 Acinetobacter sp. WCHAc060042 | reverse complement strand
CTTTTATGGTTCTAAGTTATTTGGTAGCCCTGAAATTATTGAGTTAAAAGGTATTGTATTTGAAGCACTGGATGAAGATAAGGAGTTTTTTTAATGCGTCATTTTTTATTGATTTCACATTTAAAACTTCACAATGCCAATGCAATGAGTAGTCCATATACCATCGGATTTCCTGCAATGACAGCGTGGCTCGGTGCAGTTCATGCCTTGCAACGTAAATTACAAACTAAAACGTGTGATGTGGCTTTAACTAAAGTGGCAATTAGCTGTCATGAATTTAATTTGCAAACCTATAAAGGGCAAGGGGATTTTGTTCACTCCATTATAGGTACAGCGAATCCATTAGATAAGGATGGGAGTAGACCTGCTTTTATTGAAGAAGCTCGTTGTCATTTAGAAGTTTCACTTTTAATTGAAATTGAAAATTTGAGTAAGAAAAAAAGAGATCAACTTTTAGAGCTTATCCCTGATCTAGTGTGCAGCATGAAATTTGCGAGTGGAGATGTTTTAGCAGTTAAGAATTGTCAAATATTGGATTTTGATGAAGATGAAAGTCAGGATAAGGAATTAAAACCCATCTTAAATAAGCTCATGCTTGGACATGTACTGATTGAGCGTCGTGATCTTGTTATAGAAAGTATGAATCAGGGCAGAGATGCGTTAGATGCGGTTTTAGATTATTTAAAAGTCATACATAGTTCTAGTCTAGATCAAGATGACAAAGTGACATGGACATCAAAGCGTAAAGCTCAAGGTTGGCTTGTGCCTATTGCTGTTGGTTTTCAGGGAATTTCCGAACTGGGACAAGCAAAAAATCAACGTGATGCCAATACTCCGCATCGCTTTGCAGAAAGTGTTTTAACGTTAGGTGAATTTGTGATGCCATATCGTATAGAACACATTGATCAACTGTTATGGAAGTATCATGTTGATTTAGAAAATAATTTATACCTTTGTGAAAATTTTACAACAAACTAACTTGATATTGAAAAAAGGAAAAACTCATGGCTAAAAATGAAAAAGCAGTTGCAAGTGTATTGGCATTTGAAAAGAAACTTGTTCCATCAGATGGTTATTTTTACGGAACAACTTGGACTAATCGTAATGAACAAACAGCATTAAAGCTGATTGAAAAATCGGTACGAGGAACGATTTCAAACCGTTTAAAGCCTGCTGTTGCAGGTGACCCAATGAAACTGAATGCAGAGGTTGAGAAAGCCAATTTACAGACTGTAGATGCATGTGCTTTGGGAGAAAATCAGGACACTTTAAAAGTTAGATTTACCTTAAAAGTACTCGGTGGAATTGAAAATCCATCTGCTTGTAACAATGAAAATTTCTTAGCTTCTTATCAAGTTGTAGCAAAAAACTATATTGAACAATATGGCTTTACTGAGCTTGCTAAACGCTATGCACTTAATATAGCCAATGCTCGGTTTTTATGGCGTAATCGTGTTGGAGCTGAAAAAGTAGAAGTTGTTGTTACGATTAATGATCAAGCAGCAATCACTTTTAATGCTTTGGAATATCCATTGCATGACTTTGATCAGATTGATGAGAAAGTACAAAACTTAGCGAACCAAATTGCACAGGCTTTGAAAGGTGAAACTGCTTATCTATTAATTAAAGTTGAAGCTTATGCATTAGTTGGTAAAGCGCAAGAAGTCTATCCAAGTGAAGAGTTGGTATTAGATAAAGGAAAAGGCAATAAGAGCAAAATTCTTTATCAAGTGAATGATGTTGCTGCAATGCATTCTCAAAAAATCGGTAATGCACTGCGTACGATTGATACTTGGTATCCTGAATTTGATGATAAAAAAACAGCAATTGCGATAGAACCGTATGGTGCGGTTACAAATCTTGGAAAAGCATATAGAACTCCGAAAGATAAAGTTGATTTTTTTAATTTATTTGATAAGTACGCTTTAGGTGAGTCATTGGCTAATACTGAACAAGAACATTATGTGATGGCAGTTTTAGTTCGTGGTGGAGTATTTGGTCAAAGTGGTAAGGAGTAATCAATGGATTATTACCAAGAAATTACTTTGATTGATCAAGCTGAGATTTCACCTTATTTCCTTTGGTCAAAAATCTATATGCAGTTACATTTTGCTTTGGTAGAAATGAAAGATCAGTACAATCAAGTGCCAATAGGAATTTCTTTTCCTGATTATGTGTATGAAGTACAGGAAAATAAAAGATCTAAAGTTGGTTTAGGTGGGAAACTACGTATTTTTGCTATATCTGAAATAGATTTACAAAAATTGGACATCAGAAAATGGCTAGATCGTTTATTAGATTACACACATATCACGAGTGTACGTCCTGTTCCTGAAAATAGAATCACAGGCTATGCCATTTATAGGCGTAAACAGGTGAAAACTAATCCACAGCGTTTGGCTCGTCACCGTGTGAAGCGTGGTGATATTAGTTTTGATGAAGCATTGGCTCGTTATAGTAATGTTGTAACAACAACGGATTTACCTTATATCCAATTGCAAAGTTTAAGTACTTCTGATGAACAAGATAAGAGATGGTTTAAGTTGTTCATTGAAAAGAACGCTACGGAAAAATCTGCAACTCAGGTTTTTAGTACCTATGGTTTAAGTTCACAGAGTTCTGTACCCGAATTTTAACCCAATATTTTTATACTCTTTAACAGCTTAATAAAATCAATAAGTTATAAACGTGGGTTAAAACTTGGGTCTTTTACTAGATTTAAAGCTTAACTCACTGTTATAGCTTTATTTTTTGTGTTAATTTTACTGTTCACTGCCATGTAGGCAGCTTAGAAAAACCTGACCAGCCGTAGGCGTTACATTCGCCAGTTCACTGCCATGTAGGCAGCTTAGAAATAAATCAAGCAAATCAAAATTGAATATGGAATGTTCACTGCCATGTAGGCAGCTTAGAAAATTGCAATGAAATTCCCAAAGGCTTGTGAGTGGTTCACTGCCATGTAGGCAGCTTAGAAAATTTGAATTTCACACTCAAGCGGGAAAGACAAGTTCACTGCCATGTAGGCAGCTTAGAAAAAAGAATGAAGCTGGCTATAACATCTCAGTTGGTTCACTGCCATGTAGGCAGCTTAGAAAAAGCATTTCCATTGCACCCTGCTCTATGTTGTGTTCACTGCCATGTAGGCAGCTTAGAAAAACTTGTCCCGCTGTAGGCGTTACATTCGCAAGTTCACTGCCATGTAGGCAGCTTAGAAATTATCGGGTGCAGATGTTGCCCTAAGTATGATGTTCACTGCCATGTAGGCAGCTTAGAAAAATCAACACCGTCAAGCAATAAATCAACTACTGTTCACTGCCATGTAGGCAGCTTAGAAAAAAGAACTTTGGAACAAGTCCAAGGTTGTCTGGTTCACTGCCATGTAGGCAGCTTAGAAAGTTCCGACGCTTTAGCGTCGAAATCTTCCCAAGTTCACTGCCATGTAGGCAGCTTAGAAAAAAACGCTTTGGGTGGTTGATCATGCATTTAAGTTCACTGCCATGTAGGCAGCTTAGAAAAGTTTGATTGGCTGTGAACAATCCACCATTTCGTTCACTGCCATGTAGGCAGCTTAGAAAATACGCAGTCCCACATCTTCACATGGTCATGAGTTCACTGCCATGTAGGCAGCTTAGAAAATACTGCCAATTTTAAGAACCCATTTAATAGAGTTCACTGCCATGTAGGCAGCTTAGAAATTTATCCACATTACCAGTGTGGGGACCTCTTTGTTCACTGCCATGTAGGCAGCTTAGAAAACACGTACAATGCTTGCGGCGTACATCCAACAGTTCACTGCCATGTAGGCAGCTTAGAAAGCAGTACCTTTTTTTATGTAATCTTTACCATTGTTCACTGCCATGTAGGCAGCTTAGAAATGTTGAAGTTACTGAAGAACGATTTTTAGAGAGTTCACTGCCATGTAGGCAGCTTAGAAAAGTTGCAGAAAACCGGGAATTCTAAAGCTATAGTTCACTGCCATGTAGGCAGCTTAGAAAATTGGAATAAGTGCATAGAGCGTAACGTGGTCAGTTCACTGCCATGTAGGCAGCTTAGAAAATAGCATAAGATTGAGCTGCGGAAAAAGTAGAGTTCACTGCCATGTAGGCAGCTTAGAAAGATTGAACAACCCACGTTGTGCAAGTGTTTTGGTTCACTGCCATGTAGGCAGCTTAGAAAAGTCACAAAATGCTGGAAACTGTAATGAACCTGTTCACTGCCATGTAGGCAGCTTAGAAAACGGTCAGAATGCTTTATTGTGGTATCCCGTAGTTCACTGCCATGTAGGCAGCTTAGAAAATAAACGCAAAGAAAGGGATGGCTCTTTTGTAGTTCACTGCCATGTAGGCAGCTTAGAAAACCACGGATGAACCGACTTAAGGGATTGTTGTGTTCACTGCCATGTAGGCAGCTTAGAAATCTAAGTCCAACCTTGAATACCTCAATGGAAAGTTCACTGCCATGTAGGCAGCTTAGAAATTTACTAGCCAAAGTTTTAACAGCGCTTATTTGTTCACTGCCATGTAGGCAGCTTAGAAATTAAAGCAGAAGCGCCACCAGTACCAGTAAATGTTCACTGCCATGTAGGCAGCTTAGAAAATCTTAAACGCACCACCCAACATGAAGTCAGCGTTCACTGCCATGTAGGCAGCTTAGAAAAGTAACAGCCCCGTAAACATCACCAACAGTATTTGTTCACTGCCATGTAGGCAGCTTAGAAAACACTAGCATCTACACCTGAGCAAGCCTGCAAGTTCACTGCCATGTAGGCAGCTTAGAAATTGATGTAAAGGTGACACTATCTATGGTAAGACTTTGCTGAAATTGTCTATACTGCCTTTAGATGTTAGAGAAAATTGTAATCAAATCAATAAAAAAGCCCCCATCTTTCGATGAGGGCTTTTTTGAATCTGGAGCGGGAAACGAGACTCGAACTCGCGACCCCAACCTTGGCAAGAGTCACCGACATAAAATACACTAAATAACATAATTGGTATTTTAATAAACTCTATATATAACAGTTATATAGAGTTTTTATTTTGTGTGGTGTAATTTAAGGTAGGGTGGGGTACTTTGATTTTTGGTCACTAATTTATTGTGATAATCAACAATAATAACCAACATACACATGCTTAATCTAAAGGTGTTTTACTGACTGGTATAATTTTATAATGAGAGGGGTGTTGCCTGGGGCTACGGTTTCTGTTTTGCCTTTTGGCGTAAGACGTACAAATATAAGCTTTCTACTTTTTCACGTGCCCATGGTGTGGTACGCAAGAATCGCAATGATGATTTAACACTTGGGTCTATGCAAAAACATCTAATTTCAATTTTACGACTTAAACCTTCAAAGCCACCGTAGTAATCCAATAATTCATCCAAAATGTCAGCAAGTTTTTTGCCGTGTAAAGGGTCATTGGAGGTGTTCATAATAGATCAATCGTATTTTGGGTGGCCATTATTATAACCTGGGCTAGTTGGAAAACTAGAGAGTTGGAATGTAAGTAATGATGGACTGAATAGCCACCAAAATTCTGGAGCACACCCAGCCATCGGGTGATGCATCATATATATGACTTGGTAATCCCATTTGCTGTGTAGGAAAGTTTTTTCTTAATGGGTCACCTTTTAATGGAAGTAGGTAAGAGGAAAGCTCTAAACCTTTACGGATCGCTTCAGCACTGTATTCAAAGGCAATTAATGGTCGACCTGTGATTGCCGTTGAGGAGACCAGTGTACCCTAAAGCCAATATTCACCCCATCCATTGTAGTAAACATTAAGTTTTTTGAGCATGGATTTATTTCCTTTTGATACGTTGGCGAGCCGTATTGCTCTCATAGCGAAGAATATCATCTACACTGTTTAAATTAGGTTTGAAGAGTTCCTCTAATTCTTGTAATCGGCCTAGGACCATGGCAACGCGTACTAAATTTTCAAATGAAACATTTCGACCTGCTTCCAGATTGGATACTGTATTCACACCAATACCAGCACGTGCAGCAACATCTGCCTGAGTCATTTCCAGATAAAGTCGTTCTTTACGAAGCCTCTCACATAATAATCCAACAACTTCTTCAGGTTTTCTGAATTTTAAATCCATAATATTGGGTCTTATGTCCATATATGTCTATTAAACCACAAAATAATGGAGTTATAAAATAAACCAGTTGATCGGTAAGAAGGTGCTTTATTGGCCTGATTAGATCCTATTAGATTAAAGAAATCTAATTAGACATTTACAATCTAATGGAATCTAATACAATCTATGGTAATAAATAAATCATTGCCGAGTAATTAAAATGATGACCATCTCCAATGACCCTTGGCACTTTCCACGTACCGAACTGGCGAAACAAATTTTAGGCATGTTTGAGACTGGACTAGCTAGTTCTCTGACTTTTTTTGCCCCACGCCGGATGGGAAAAACTGAATTTTTACGAAAAGATATTACGCCCCTAGCAGAACAGCTTGGATGGCGCGTTTTTTATTTCAGTTTTTTAGATGCAGGCCTGCATAGTGAAGGGCAGTTTGTAAAAGCTCTTGATGAGTTTTCAAAACAAAATGGCTTAATGGGGAAAGCCACACATTGGATTAAAAATATTGGTTCTTTAAGTACAGAGGTGGCAGAGGTAAAAGCTGAAGTGACACTTCTACAAGGACAAGTGAATTCCAGTATTTTGTCTAGCATTACTAAACTGGCTCAGCAGGGGAAACCTATTTTACTGTTACTTGATGAGATTCAGGCTTTAGCTAGTTCAAAATATAAAACCACGATTGCCAGTTTACGTACCGCTTTAGATATGCATAAAGAAACAATAAAGGTGGTTTTTACTGGTTCAAGTCGAGAAGGCCTGAGACAAATGTTTTCTGTGAGTAGTGCTCCCTTTTTTCATTATGGACAGAATTTACCTTTTCCAAATCTAACAAAAGCATTTACAGATCATCTGGCAGATGTATTTAATCAGACAACAGGACGTAGTTTGAATAAAGAAATTTTATGGCACGCCTTTTTAGATATGAAGCAAAGTCCTCAACTAGCAAGATCATTAGTGGAGCGTTTAGCCTTAAACCCAATGCTGGCTATAGATTTTGCCAAGGAACAGCTTATAGCCGATACAATGGGGCATCGTGACTTTTCGGGATTATGGGGAGAGTTTAAGTTATTAGAACAGCTAATTTTAAAAGCCATAGCGGAATCACAAGTTGAACTTTATAGTAGTCAATTTAGACAACATCTGGCTGATTCCATTGGTGTAGATAACATTGCGGTATCAAGTATTCAATCGGCCCTACGTTCTTTATCAAAAAAACAAATTATTTTTAAACCAGAGAATGGTACTTATGAAATCGAGGATGCTCTTTTTAAAGAATGGATTATGGATGAAGCATAATTTTGAAAACTCATTTGGATAAAAATTTACCGTACCGAGTTTGTCGGAGAATTTTTATTTAAGTATTTTATTCATAGACATTATTTCAATATAATGGGTGTCTATGAACAGAGAAATTCAACAAAGACTCGTATGAGTTAAATTATTTGAAGAGACTAATGATGCTGGCCTAGTTTGTCGGAGATGTGGCATTTCTAGACCAACGTTACGCAAGTGGTGGAAACGATATTCTGAGCAAGGTATTGATGGATTAAGTAGTCAGAGTAGACGTCCCTTAAAATCGCCAAATACTAAAATCAATGCTGAGCTAGAAGCCTTAATATTAGAAATGCGCTCAGCTAGAAATAATGGAAGCCTGAGCTCCCATTATGTATTGAATTTATTGTCAATCTTTATCAAGTTTCAAGATTCGATGCAATGGTGTACTTAGTCACGTTCAACTGCAAGTGCAACACCCATACCACCGCCAACACAGAGGGTTGCAATGCCTTTCTTGGCATCACGGCGCTGCATTTCATGTAATAAAGTCACCAAAATACGGCAACCTGAAGCCCCAATTGGGTGACCCAATGCAATTGCACCGCCATTGACGTTGACTTTATCCAGGTCTAAGCCTAATTCTTTAGCAACACCCAAAGCCTGTGCAGCAAATGCTTCATTGGCTTCAATCAAATCAACCTGATCTAAGCTCCAGCCTGCTTTGTTGAGGGTTTTCTTTACTGCATCGACAGGACCAAGCCCCATAATTTCAGGCTCAATACCAGACATGGCATAGCCTTTAATACGTGCCAATGGCTTAAGACCTAATTCTGCTGCTTTGTCCGCACTCATCATCAGTACTGCTGCTGCACCATCATTAATGCCTGAAGCATTACCTGCGGTTACGCTACCATCTTTTTTAAAGGCTGGGCGTAGTTTTGTGAGGCTTTCAAGGCTGGTATTGGCTTTAATGTATTCATCTTCAGCAAATACAACAGGCTCACCTTTACGTTGTGGAATGCTGACTACGGCAATTTCATCTTTAAACTTGCCAGCTGCCTGAGCTGCCGCAGCACGTTGTTGTGAAGTCAATGCAAGTTGATCTTGTTCTTCACGGTTTAAACCCAGTTTTTCTACAATATTTTCTGCGGTAATACCCATTTGATACTGGTTATAGGCATCGGTTAAACCATCAGCCACCATGCTATCCACCAATTGTGCATTACCCATTTTTTGCCCATTACGCAGCTGCATATAGTGCGCACTTTGTGACATAGATTCTTGACCACCTGCGACCACAATGTCGGCTTCATCGCATTGAATGGCTTGTGCTGCCAAATGTACCGCACGCAAACCTGAACCACAGACGACATTCAGCGTAGATGCAGGCACTTGTACTGGAATACCAGCAGCAATTGCTGCCTGACGTGCAGGGTTTTGTCCCACGCCTGTCGTGAGTACGTTGCCCATAATCACCTGATCAACTTGTTCAGGTTTTACATTAGCGCTGTCTAAAACTGCACGAATTGCTGTTTGCCCCAACTGTGGTGCAGATAAAGATGCAAGACTACCTAAAAAGCTACCAATCGCAGTACGTTTTGCTGCAACAATCACAACATCTTTCATTTTATATCCTTAAATTTTGTGTTCATGTTTCTGTGGATGCACATGATATATAGCATCTGCATGGCTGTTGTTATATGACCGATTAGAATAAATTTACCAAAACATAGCGACCCGGTGCCGCTTCAATGCTTGGATACTGCGCATTACCCAAGTTGCGGGCAGGGACTTGTTCACCAGTGTACGGTGTGACCCATGCCTGCCAGCGCAACCACCAAGATTCAGGGTGATATTCTGCGCCATCTAGCCATTGTTTGGTATTTTCAAACTTGGCAGCATTGGTGTAGCAACCGTATTTATTACGGCTTGGAGGATTGACAATACCTGCTACGTGTCCAGATTCACCTAAAACCAAGGTTGATTCACCACCCAAGTAATCTGCGCCACGGAAACAAGTATCCCAAAGTGCGATATGGTCTTCCTGCGTCGCAATAAAGAAGCTTGGTGTTTTTACACGAGATAGATTCAAGCCCACACCGTTAACCTTAACGGCATTTGGTGAAATCAATTCATTGTTCAAATACAAATTGCGCAATAAGAAATTATGAATTTTGGCAGGGATATTCGTACCATCGCTGTTCCAATATAAAATATCAAAATCAGAAGGTTCTTTACCTTTTAAGTAGTTGTCGATGTAGTAATTCCAGTACAGCGTATTTTCACGCAGTAAACTGAAGGTAACTGCCAACTGACGACCATCGAAATAACCCAATTGATTGTTCAGGTTTTCTAAACCGCTCACTACAGGTTCATTAATAAATACACCTAAGCTGCCTGGGTTTTCAAAGTCGATAATGGTGGCCATATAGGTCGCAGACTTTACGTGATTTTTCAGGCGTTTTGCCACGTAATAGGCTTGAGTCGCAGCAAGTAACGTACCACCAATACAGTAGCCAATGCAGTTGGCCTCTTTTTCACCGGTAATTTCTTCAATTACACGCAAAGCTTCCACTGAACCTTGTGTAATGAGATCGGCAAAAGTCAATTCTTTCTGTTCGGCATTTGGGTTACGCCATGACATTAAAAAGACTGTATGACCTTGCTGGCGCAACCAGTTCACTAAAGAGTTTTGTTCGCGTAAATCCAGCACATAATATTTATTGATAAACGGTGGTACGACTAGAATAGGGGTTTGATACACATTTTCAGTAGTTGCTTCATATTGCAATAATTGGAAAATGTCATTTTCAAAGACGACTGCACCAGGGGTGTAAGCTAAATCTTTGCCCAAGCTGAAAGAGTCGCTATTCACCATGCGAATAGATAAATACTTGCCGCTATTCATGACATCATCATGGAAAACTTGCATGCCACGGACTAAGTTTTCACCTTGTTCAGCTACAGTTTGCTGAATCACTTCTGGGTTAGTCCACAGAAAGTTACTTGGAGATAACGCATTGATCATTTGGCGGGTAAAGAAGTGAATACGATAGCGAACTTTGTCTGGAACACCTTCGACCACATCTACCATGTTTTGCACTAACTGGCTAAACAGTAAATAAGACTGTGACAACAAGTCAAAATTTGGGTGTTCTTGCCATAATGGGCTGTTAAAACGACGATCACCACTTTCAGGCTGAATAAATGGTGCTACATCTTTGGCCACGCTGCGCATCAACACATTTTGGTAGATTTGTATTTGACCTTGCCACCAGCTCCATTGCATTTCCATCATGCGAGCTGGGTTTTTAGATAGTGCTTCAAAGAACAAAGACATATCTTCTTTGTTGAGCTGCGCCAAAGCCTCATTAATTGGGCTTTGCCCATAATAAAATTCTTGTAATTTTTTCCAGATGTCATCATGTACAGAAAAAAATTGTAGTATGTTTTCTTTGAATTGAAATGAGTTCGGGTTCATTTCATCGCTCCATAGCACATGGCTTTTAGCAATCAAATTGAGTGCAGGGCTGAAACTAAAACGGGGAAATTTTCACACTTCCCCGTAACATTCGTCCTGATAACGCATGGTTTTCAGAGCAGTGTTATTTATTGTTAGGCATAGATTCGCTAACTAACTTTTCAAATTCCGATTTGAATTCAGTCGTTAGTGTTGCCAACTTTTTGCCATCTTCAATCATTTGCTGACTAAGTTTGTTCATGGTTTCTAATTGCTTGGTGGTGCAATTCACCATGCTTTGCATGTCTTTAACTTCACTATTGGCAAACATTTGCGCTAGACCAATGTTGGCATAGTTGCGTGCTGCTTCTAATTGTAGGTTGGTTAAGTCAGCAAAGTTTTTAGCCACTAAGCTGTTGAATTTTGTGTACGGTTCAAATACGTTTTTGTATTGTGCATTCATATTTGAAAATAAGTCGCCGTATAGCATGGTGTAACTCCAGTAAATAAACTTGTAAATGAAAATAGGGGCTGCACGGTTTAGTGCATGTATAAACCGCCATTAATCGATAAGGTTTCGCCTGTCACGTACGCACCGTGCTCGCTGACCAAGTACATAACAGCAGCGGCAATTTCAGCTGGCGCAGCAAGACGTTGTAGAGGAATTTGTGCTTCAATGCTTTTAATCACATCTTCACGCATGGCAGTAACCATTGGTGTTGCGGTATAGCCAGGCGCAACCACGTTTACACAAATATTTGAACGTGCACCTTCTTGAGCTAAGGCTTTGGTAAAACCGATAATGCCGGCTTTGCTCGCAGAGTAGTTGGCTTGTCCAAACTGACCTTTTAAACCGTTGACTGAGCTGATATTGACAATACGTCCCGACTTTTGTTCTAACATTTTGTTAAACACGGGCTGAGTCACTGTGAACAATGTTTTTAAGTTGGTATCAATGACTTGTGACCACTGTTCATAGCTCATCTTTTTAAAAGTTGCATCACGGGTGATGCCTGCATTATTGACCAGCACATCGACACGACCTTCAGCAGCAATTGCTTCTTGAATAGCTGCTGTTGCCGCTTCGTGGTTATTTAAATCCGTTAAGACAAAGCGTACATCGCTGTCTTGAAATCCTTCACTTTGAAGCCATTGTTTTTCGCGGTCTTCTTCACGTGGTACAACCGTTGCGATAATTTTATAGCCTGCTGTAACCAGTTGACGGCAAATCTCACTGCCAATACCACCTAATGCACCCGTCACTAAAGCTACTTTTTGTTCAGACATGTTGTTTTCCTAAGCAGAATAAGGTTATAAAAAAATAAGAAGTTTTTCCTCTTTATTCTTGTTTAGAAATTAAGCGTTTTATATTGCAAACAGATCACAGTTTGATGATGCTTTAAAGTCAAAAGTAAACAAATATTGGAAATATCTTGAGGAAGAAACGGCAGCATGTAAGGATTTGAACAAGCAGCTACAGTGAAGTTATTGATTCATCGTGCAGGACGCAGCAAAGTTCAGAGAACTGGTGCAAATAAGGGTTTGCTATAAGTTGTAGATATATGACAGTTAAAATACATACTGCGAGCAGATTATTTGGATTTAGATTTTTTTAATATGTGCAATTAATAGTTGTTGTGCTTGAAGTGCGTTGTAATGTTGAGGATGGATTTAAAGTTGAATTATTGTAAGCGTCCGCTGAATCCCATACCAATTTTTAATTCGATTTAGGTTTCCAGCAGTGTGGCAGTAACTCTTCAATCTGGGTCACTTTATGTGTCGGCAACCTTTTCAGAACATCACTTAAATAGGCATACGGATCCAGCCCATTCAGCTTTGCTGACTGGATTAAAGTCATGATATTGGCAGCTCGTTGACCACTGCGCAGCGAACCTGCAAATAGCCAGTTCTTACGCCCCAAGGCCCAGGGACGCATTTGGTTCTCTATCCAATTATTGTCAATGGGTAGATTGCCATCATCCAGATAGCGGCTTAAAGCAGTCCAACGTTTTAGGCTGTAATTGATCGCCCGGGCGGTTGGAGAACTCGATGGCACCGTCAGCTGATGTTGGTTGAGCCATTCATATAGTTGTTGCATGACCGGTTGACTATGCTGTTGTCGGTATTCGCAGCGGTCTTCCGCTGTACCATCCGTCTTTTTTCTTAATTCTGCTTCTATCGCATATAATTTCTGAATCAGCACTAATGCCTGTTCAGCGACCTGACTTTTCTTGGTCACATGTAGTTCATGGAATTTACGACGTGCATGTGCCATGCAGCCCACCTCAATGACCTGACCTGATCTAAAGCGTGCTTTATAACCACTGTAATCATCACAGACCAAATGACCCTGCCAGCCTTTCAGGAAGTCTTCAGCATGCTGGCCAGAACGGCTATCTTGAAAGTCATAGATCACTGCCTGAACTGGATTGTACTGTGTGCTGGCATAGGCCCAGACATAACCTTTTTTGGGCTTTTTCTCATTTTCACCCATCTGCATGACCGTCACCGGTGTTTCATCTGCATGGATCACCTGCTGTTGCAGTACCACCTGTTTTAAGGCATTGGCCAGAGGTTCCAGTTCTACACCGCAGCGACCTATCTGAGAAGCACTGCTTCGCAAGAGATAAAGTTGATCTAGAAAGCTCGATTCCCGCCCGCTGATAGATCAGACGTTGACGGTACAAAGGCAAATGATCGGCATACTTTGACACCAGCACATGGCTAAGCAATTCAGGTGAAGCAATGCCTTTATCAATCACATAGGCTGGCATCGCTTGCTGAGTCAGAGTGTCACACTGATCACAGACCCATTTACCACGCACATGCTGTTCCTTATAGAACTGTGCCGGTCTGAAATTCAGTTTTTCACTGACATCTTCACCGATACGACGCAAGGTACAGCCACAACTGCATTGTGTTGATTCAGGTTCATGCTCAATACGGAGGGTGTGTAGATGATCTGGCAACAGCCGACGTTTAGGTTTGTTGACTGGGGCTTTCTGTGCAGCTGCATTGGTTTTATCTGCATTCAGTCGTTCCAGTTCCAGATCAACCGCTGCAATATCTTCTTCAACCGCTTCATCCCAGAGATGGATTTGTTTTGCGGTTAGATGTTCGTTTTTACTGCCGAATTTATGCTGTTTAAATAGTGCAAGCTCATGCTCGTATTTTTGATTGAGAATAGAAAGATGTTGAACTTTAGAATCTAATTGCTGATTGGTGACTTCAAGATGTTGAACTCTGGCATCTAATTGCTGGTTTGATTGTGCCAGAGACTGATGCTGCATCGCCAACTGTCTGGTAAATTCCAGCAGTTGTTCATGGGTCAGTTGGCTTAAATCAGGCAGCGTATTCATGACCGCAGTATGCCTGAGGTCATGATGCAGAGGAAATAGAACGTTTGGAGAATAGCAGAATGGATGAGCCTGGTTTAGAGCATTGTTACCACTTGCTGCAGTCCGATTCTTTGCCAGGGCAAACCCTGGATCAGTGCCTGTAACTGCTCCGGGCTGATCGCCATACTTTCACCCTGGTGAACTTTAGCCCAGTGGAATTTCCCCTGTTCCAGCCGCCGGGCACACAGCCAGATACCCAGTCCATCATGCACCAGCACTTTCATGCGATGGCCACGTTTATTACAGAACAGGTAAGCACAATGCGGTTTGATGTAGCCAAAGGCTCTCACCACCTGAGCCATGGTCGTATCCATACCTGCACGCATGTCCATGGGCTGAGTAGACAACCAGATTTCATCAATGCGGATCATGTTGCAAGTGCCTTGAGTAATTCTGCCAAGGCAGGTATTTCTGATGTCTGCCATTTTAGCTGAATATCATTATTCGTATGAGGCACGGTGATACACAACGTGATCCTCTCATCAATAGGTTGGCTGATTGCAGCAGTGTAAGGCAAAGCAATAAATGCTGGATTCACATGAGTAGGATCCTGCACAGCACCCTCATGATGGCTGAAGATCC
Organism: Acinetobacter sp. WCHAc060042; assembly: GCF_003231195.1. NCBI lineage: Bacteria > Pseudomonadati > Pseudomonadota > Gammaproteobacteria > Moraxellales > Moraxellaceae > Acinetobacter > Acinetobacter sp. WCHAc060042. Next base: position 11,870 of record NZ_QKVN01000041.1, on the reverse strand, counting down.
TGATCCAACGACTGACAAGGTTGGCATTAATACTATGTTGCAGTGCGACCGAAGCGATCGAGGTATTAGGATTTTTGCAGGCATTGACAATACTGAGTTTGAATTCTTTACTGTATGTTCTGCGTTTTTTAGCAACAGGAGGTGTTGCTGAATATATATCCATGTTCATGGATTAAGTCCCCACTTGTTTTTAGGTGGGAACTAAATTAAGGCTTATAGGATCGCTTGGTAAGGCTGTGTTAGCCGGATGCTTACCTCTAATCAAGTCTGGTGTACAGATATAACGTACATTCCTATGGCTAAAGGCTTTGTCTATCTGTGTGCAATTATAGATTGGCATAGTCGTAAAGTACTGGCTCATCGAGTATCGATCAGTATGGAAGCAGACTTTTGCATAGATGCGTTGCAAGAAGCAATTGTGAAATATGGTTGTCCAGAGGTGTTTAATACAGACCAAGGCAGTCAATTCACAAGCGAGGCATTTTTGAATGAGTTAAAATTGCGAAATATCCGTATCAGTATGGATGGGAAAGGACGATGGATGGATAATGTAATGATTGAGCGTTTATGGCGCAGCGTGAAGCATGAGGAAGTCTATTTGAAGGCTTACGATACGGTTAAACAAGCGAAACAATCAATTGCTGAATATTTGGATTTTTATAACATGATACGTCCTCATTCAAGTTTGAATAAGGCAACACCGGATGAATTTTATGATCAACATTTACTAAAAGTAATGGCAGCATAATTTAAATATTTAGAGCGGATTTATCACTTATAAAACTGAATTGAGTGGTCTAATTAACGGAACCACATTACACCTCATCTGAATGGCAAGGTAGAGCGTTCACAAAAAACTGATAAATCTGAGTTCTACGCTACTGTAGATATCGATTCTGAGGATATCCAAGACAAGCTAGCCGAATGGCAGCATTACTATAACTGGATGAGACCACATTCAGCGTTGAAAGGTAAAACACCGATGGAGAGGTACTTTGAATTATGTGAAGAAACTCCTTTCTCAGATGAAGTCCAGAAGCAATACAACCCCTCAAATGAACGGATTCAACATGCCAATTACAAGATGGATCTAGAGATCGCTAAATTGAAATGATCTCTATGAATCACACATAGAAACAATGCTAAAACTTTTGACCCCATTTGGTTTAAAATTAACTGTTGTGAAGAAATGATCACTTTCTATCAGGATATTTTCGATCTCAATGAACTGTTTAACTTCTCGAATTTGATTGTCTTTATTCACAATATTCCTATTGAGTGAGTCGAATCTGTGCTCAGGTTGAGCAGTTCGGCTACTGTTCTGAAATGACAGCTTTGTCCGTTATAATTGTATAAACATTTTGGTGTCTGGTAATTATGTCCTCATTGATCAATTTTCTATCTCACTTTAGTAATCCAACTCTTCATCGCAGTCTGAGCTATGCTAAACACATTGATAGGGAAACGATTGAGTTCTTTGAGGAAAATGATGATGTCACGATGTATGCTCAAATTGAAGGGACAGATTATTACGATACCGCGATTACCTATAATCTTAAAAAAGACCGTTTAATCGATGATGACTGCACTTGTCCAGTTGGATATAACTGTAAACATGCTGCTGCTTTAGCGCGGTTATTCTTTCAAGAATATCGTCAGGAATTTCAACAGCGTTATGCTGAATCTCAATCTCCGCAGGGAATCGCAAAACGCCGATGGGGGGATGATCAGGCGCAGCGCTGGTTGAATGATTTTAAACGGTATTTGCAACAGACTGAACCAGAGCAATCTGTCAAAACAAACAATTATTTAATTTACCTGCTAGATCAGTCGGTCAGCTTAAAGAAATTGACAGTTGATGTTCAGAAAGCCAGACGCAATAAGAACGGCTCAATTGCAGGGGAAAGTTATTATACCCAATATGAAAATATCACCAGAAAGCATCTGACTTTACCTGAACAAAAACGACAATTATTTAACCAGATTTATTATTATGCCAAAATAAATAGTGACGAACGCTTTTATCAAAGCAATCTTGATATCTCTAGAATTTTATTGGAGCATTTCAAATCTTTTATTCAAAGTGGCGATGTGTATTGGCAAAAAAAGAACCATACTGCACTTCAATGGTCAGAACAAGGCTATCACATCGAACTGATCTGGCAACAAGGTGTAAACAAACAGACAGAGCATTTAAACATTGAATTGGTCAATGGTGATATTCGACTCGATTTAAAATCAAATCCACATATTCAGATTCTCGCGAGCCATCCACCATGTTATGTGGATATTCAACAGAACAAGGTGGGCCAGTTATATGGTGAATATACGGCAAATCTTCTGTACCATTTTTTACAGATGCCTGATCTTCCATCTATGCTCTTGCCAGAGTTTGAGAAACTGACTCATCAATATTCAGATGTGAAAAATCTGCCTCAACCCGAGTCTATTCAGCATATTGATGTCCTTGAGGGTAGTCCCCAGCCAATTTTACGCTTCGGTGTTTTAGATAAATTTGATTGGAAATGGGAAGAGTCTGTTTGTGCTGAAATTGAATTCTCCTATGCAGGCGGAAGAATAAAAGCAGGTACATCAGGCGACAGTTTTATTGGTGAGCAGCATGACAAAATGGTACGACAGCTTCGGGACTTAGTTCAGGAACAACAGTCAATCCAGCGTTTACAGCTATTGGTCGAATCACTGAAGTGGGTGAAAGATCTTAGTTATGACCAGCAATTAAAACTGGATAAACAACGTCTTGATTCTATGGTTTTTGCTTTCTATGGAGACTGGATCAAACAGCTGATGCCCATCAATCAAATTGAGTTAATAGGCTGGCAGATAGAGCATCTGGAAAACAGCCCCTTTAACCTGCAATATGTTGAAAATTTAAATATTTCTATCACTGAATCTGAAGGTCAGCAGGACTGGTTCAATATCGGGGCGACGGTTCAAGACAGTGCAGGCAATTCTTATAATTTGCTTGATGCGCTCGTAGCTTTGGTGCGAGTAAATCCTGATTTACTTGATCCGCGGACTTTTATTCATCTGCATGACAGTCAAATTTTCACCGTGAAAACTGCAGTTGATCAACCTGATTTGGCTCTATCCGCTAGGGATATTAAGCCGGTATTGTTGCATCTGCAGAGCATTTTACAGCAAGAAGAGCGCAGTATTGATCGCTATGATGCGAGTCAATTATTAGAATTGCAGCATAATCTTGGGATGACATGGCAGGTCAGTGATCGCCTGCAGCAATTTGTACAAAAATTCAAACAAGGCTATCAGCAACAACTGCCGACACCACAAGGTTTTCAGGGGGAGTTGCGTCCATACCAGCAGCAGGGCTTAGGCTGGTTACAGTTTTTAAGGGAAACCCAGCATGGCGGGATTCTGGCAGATGATATGGGCTTGGGGAAAACAGCACAAACTTTAGCCCATTTACTCATGGAAAAGCAGGCTGGATATTTGCAGGACAGTCCCGCCTTAATTGTTGCACCCACATCGCTGATGCATAACTGGTTCAAAGAAGCGGAGAAATTTACCCCTCAGCTGAAGGTATTGCTGCTACAGGGGCCCGACCGCCATCAGAATTTTGAGCAGATTCCGCACTATGATATTGTGTTAACCACCTATCCGCTTCTAGCGAGAGATGAAGAACAATTAAAGCAATATGAATATCATCAACTCATTTTAGATGAGGCGCAGAATATTAAAAATCCGCGTGCCAAAGCTGCACAGGTAGTACGGCAATTAAAAGCACGACATCGTTTGTGTCTAACAGGTACCCCGATGGAAAATCATTTGGGTGAACTGTGGGCACTATTTTATTTCCTGATGCCAGGATTTTTATATTCACAAGAAATTTTTAATAAAAAGTACCGTCATCCGATTGAAAAACGCGGTGATCAGCAGTTAAGGCAAAAGCTGGTCAACCGGATTAAGCCCTTCATTTTACGTCGCTTGAAAACTGACGTAGCCAAAGAATTGCCAGAAAAAACTACGATTGAAGTCAATATTGATATGAATGACCAGCAATCCAAGTTATATGAGGCTGTTCGTGCCACGATGCAGGAAAATATTCAGAAAATTGTGGCAGAAAAAGGCTTTAAACGTAGTCAAATTCAAATTTTAGATGCCTTACTGAAGCTACGTCAGGTGTGCTGCCATCCTAGCTTACTAAAGCTGGATTCAGTGAAAACCGGGCAGGCACACTCTGCCAAACTTGAACAGTTGATGGATATGGTCGTTCCAATGGTGGAGGAGGGGCGAAAAATTCTGATCTTCTCTCAGTTTACCTCAATGTTGGAACTGATTGAGCAACAGCTCCATCACGCAGAAATTGGCTATGTGAAGCTGACTGGAAAGACCAAAAAGCGAGATGAAGTCATTACAGCATTTCAGTCTGGACAAGTGCCAGTATTTTTAATCAGTCTGAAAGCAGGAGGGGTCGGTCTGAATCTAACTGCCGCAGATACGGTCATTCACTATGATCCATGGTGGAACCCTGCTGCTGAAGATCAAGCTTCAGATCGTGCATGGCGGATTGGACAGGACAAGCCAGTATTTGTGTATAAGCTGATTACCAATAAAAGCATAGAAGAAAAAATTCTTGCCTTACAGCAAAATAAAGCAGAACTGGCACAGTCTATTCTAAGTACCGATCATGAGGGCGAAGCGAAACTGACGGAAAATGACGTGATGAACTTGTTTGAGAAATTTTAGTTTGGTTTCAGATTACCCTAATCATCTGTAAGTATCTGAAAGTCTGGATGCAATTTTTTCCAATGTTCTCTTAATTTTTCTTTATGAACAGAAATCATAGGTAAGTCTAGTAATAGCACTGGCCATACTGACCGTGCTTTGTCCATGATCGCGTGAAGTTGTTTTTCAATAACACGCCATGGAACACCGACTTTTTCAGCCCATTGTTCAAAGTGTTTCATCTCAGCTAAATACCAATCTTTATTTTTGGCAAGATTTAATGCGAAATGACGCTCATTTTCAATATATACACTGGTCATTAATATATCGTATGCGGGAGATAATCTGGGTGCACTTTTATCATGATAAATCATACTCCAGTTTTTTAAGTGCGCATCTCCATTGGCGAGCAAAATATTGACGAGTAAGCGGCTGGCAAATTGCTGAATATCAAGAATTTTGTTATCTGAAAATTGATAAATGATCTTTCCTATCTGCTCATAATTTGTGGTGCTGTATTTCTGATGTGGATATGCGCCGAAGATCTGAGCAAAGTCTTCGATGTGAATAAGCTCTATAGTATCAGCAGTACTCTGTCTATCAAATCTTTTGATTGCGAAAGCATATTGCTCTTGGGGTAAATTTAATGGTGGCAGGTCTTGTAAGAGTGCCATATCCACCAAGCGAATCTCAGGGACATCTATGCCGACTGTTTTGGCAAGGCTCATCATAGAATATTCATTTAGTGGAACAAAACCATGTCTGGAAGAAGGAGTTTTGATAATCCAATCCCCTAATAGACTGGATTCTATTGCCTGTGCTAATGTAAAACGCCCATCTTTGGCTTTCATGGAAAACTTCATTTGGACGCCAGCCAAGGAAAACTTATTATTTGTCCGAATCTCTTGTTTTAATATCTGATCTGGATTCGAGATCTGAAGCTTAAATTTTATTCCATCTGGGATTTCTTCTGGATCTACTGGGGTTGCAATCAGTGCCCCAGGTAAGTCATGACCTAAAGCTGCCAATAACTGAAATTCATTGTCTATATGTATTTTGAGGCTTTGTGCTATGAGTTCGCGTAATGCACCTTCTGGTAGCAGATTTGATAGCAAGGGGTGTAAGCGCTGATGTGTAACATAGGTCTTTTCTAAAATCTTATCCGCTTGAGGATATAAAGGGGAAGTAAGCAAGCTCAAGGTCGGACGTTGCTGATCCAAGTGAAAAGAATCTGTGAAAACCAGAATATTTTTTCCGCTCTGAAATCCTGCCAAGTATCCAACGACAACGTGATGTAATGTTAATTTCAGGACTGCAACAGTATTCATGGTTCCTCTCCTCCGAGAAGACCTTTCCATGGGTTAGACATTAAGTCATCTTGATCTTCAATAGTGACTTTAATTTCATCATTCAATAATTGTCTAATCAAATGAACCTTATCATCTGGGATGAGCATCAGTTGAGCATTTAGTCCTGCCGCAATAATTTCTAAGGTATCTAATCGAGGATTGCCTTGACTTTCCAGTTTTTGGTACTGCTGTCTTGAAATGCCTGTACGTGATTGCATATCAACTTGCTTTAAACCCAATAGGGTTCGTCTTTTTTTGACTTGCTGTAGTAAAGACTTATTTAGTGTAGACATATTTATTGCTTTTTGGTGGTATAAGAAGCATATTAGTTGCTTTTTTTTTGAAAAGCAATTTATGAATTTATCATTTCGATCTGTAAAATAGCCCTACTTGTATGAGAAATGGGTGTTCAAGTTGTTGTTGATTTTGCATTGAACCGTACCGGGTTTGTCGGAGACTTTTTTATTTAAGTTAGGCCACCTGACCTAACGTGTTAATCTTATCATCGAACATTTTTTCAAACACAAAAGGTGGCACATAACCTAGCGCACTTGTACAGCGCGCAATAACATAACTTCTCGTTGCAGTTATTGCCAGACCTTACGAACGCCATATCACCCCGAACTTTCTTTCCAAATTCGTTTGATTCGCTCAGCATGATGAAAATCATGTAGACCTCGTTTTGCTCGATGTTTCCTTGCGAAGCGATGCTTCTTATCTCAGGGAAAGTTGGTCTCCGACAAACCCGGTACGATTCATTCTGCCGTATACGTCTTGTGTTTCTTGCTCATGATAAACTCCTGATGAGTATGTATAGTTTACCAAGTTAAAACCTCTTGTTTTTTCAGCACACATCATTTAGATAAGGCAGCAACGGTTAAATTATTTAATCGCATGTAGTGATTTTTAGACCTTCAACTTGCAGTTCAAGAGATCGAGGTCTGCCAATACAAGCTAGATGTAAGCAAAATTTAAATGCGGCCAGTGCTTTGGCATCTTTTGTCGAGTAAAGCTGGAGACGAACATAATCTTCTTGAGTCGTAGGATGCTCTGTTGTGCTCGATTTAGCCAGCTTCAGTAATAAAGGTTGTTTCTTTTTATCTAGCAATTGTACCAAGTCTTGTCCAAGCAAATGCCAAAATTGATGGGGAAACAGGTCTTTTACCTTGCAATAAAATGATTCCAATTGATCAATTTTATTCCAGCGATAATGAATGCCGGTATGCGAAACTGTAACACGACTTAAAAATGTCTCAAGCACCGCTTTTATTTGATCTGGCTTTTTTTCAAAGATATTTTGAATATTTTCAAAGAAATAGTTCCTTGCTTTGCGCTCTTCAGCGCTATCTATCATCGAGGGTTTCAAAGGTTTATCCAGATGATTTGTGTTGTTGAGATCAAATAACCTTGGGTTGTTTTTTTGAGACTTGAGTTGGCCCAGTTGTTTGGCATTTTCATACCAGTAGTTAACCAGTTCGACAGGTAAACTCATTTCTTGTGATACCCGATCTGGATCATGATGAATTTCCAGTAAATTTAGGCACTTAAAAAACCATGCAAATGAAACTTTGGATTCTTTTGTTCCCGCGAAATATTTAAAAAAATCATGATGCTTTGAGTTAAATGAAACCTCATCTAGAATGTCTTCTACGTTACTTTTTAACCAGTCAGTTTGATCGTTGAGTAACTGCTGACTTAAATGACCAGCATGCTTTTCGAAATTGAATGGAGCAGAATCTTTTACTGTGTTTAAAAATTTGAAAGAAGGTAGGTAGCCCATCATCTTTTTTGCCAGTTGAGTATCTATGTCTGGGTGATATTGCAGTATTTTATGTCCAGCGATCAGGTAGCTCAGATGAATATAGCTTTTAAAGGTTTCCGTAGGGTCAATGTGACCCAGTAAATGGGCAATCATAAACCAATGATTTTGACCATGCGTATTACGGAGTAACTCTGTCCGAATGGACTGATATTCTTCTGCAGTATAATCCGTAAGATTCTTGACCAGTGGAGCATAATCGCAGTTGAGCAGAATGGATAAGTGATTGGCAGCCGTGTGTCGAAATGAGTGAAAAGAATAGTCATGAGTTTTAAAAAGCTCGTTCATAATCATTCTGAAAGGTGTTGTCACCGTATGTTTGTTCAGCTTGCTATTTTCATTCCAGTTGCTGAATAGGTATAAGTTTTCCTGATTGAGTAATCGTTGCTCGACTACATGATTATGAAATATTTGATATTCATCGGTTTTTAATAAGCAATATACAGGGACTTTGCGTTCAGCACTATCTGTTTTAAGTTGATGTAAGTTTCCTTTCTTTTTTGAGCCGTAGGGCTGAATCCAAACGGATAAACAGCTCAAGCCCTCGATATCCCGCACACGTAAGCCGAGAATTTCATTAATACGCATACCGGTACGGTAAGCTAAAATATAGATGATTTTTAATGTCTTATACGTATTTTCTTGACTATTAGCCCCTGAAAATAAGGTATCTAACTTGTTCATGAAAGCTTGATAAGTCATGGGACCAATGATACGTGCTCTCGGTCTGTTTTGTATGGCAATTGACTCTAATTCGAGAGACTCAGCGTCAAAAACTGTTCGTTGAAAGCTATGGAAGCGCTTCAACATCCTGCTGGTTTGACCTCTGGATTTTTTAAATTCAGGTTGGCCTGCTTCATCTGCGAGACGGGTGTTCGTAATAATTTGTTGGTAGATCTTCGCTAGGTTCGTATTCAGATCATCTTCGCTATCTAGATATTGTAAGGAATGGGTGAGCCAGGGCTCAGCAATACGGGAGTAATAAGTGTAAATCGAACTATCTGCTAACGGTCTATTCTGCTGAAACGCTTTTTGAAATTGGTTTACGCAAAAATTAAAACGTTCAGCCAGTTGCTGAATCTGTTCTAATTCTGGTTTATAAAGGCTGATGAGCCATAAGGCGACACGTTTACTGTACTCATTAAATTTATCAGTATTTTCAAGACAATATTTAATGATTAATACATCAATGGCTTGATCAGTTTGTGATGTACGAATCAGTTGTAAAAGGTCTTTGTGAATCTTTATAACATCATCCAAAGCTTGCTGAATGTCATCATTGGAGTAAGATTTACCCACAATAGATGGTGATTTTTCTACATCTGAATCAGTAAGAGTGTCCTGCTGATATTTAAATTTTGGATGAAGAAATCTTTCAAATTCTATTTCTGATAAGCCACAGGTTGCAGTATTTTCTATAAGACATTGTGAGAGAGCAGGATCAATGTCAACTTTCGGGAGTTGCATCCAGTTAAAGTTGGCGTAGTCGCGTAATAATTTATAAGTTTTAAGATTAAATGGTAACTTAATCTTATTAAAAATAAGCTGTAGATAATCTTCTACATTCTGGTTTACTGTACGAATATTTCTGCTATTAAAATGAATTAACCATAAGCGGGTGATTTGATCAGGAATAAAATTACGCGATTTACGAATGGTTTTTTCATCAATAAATAGATCTCCATAAGAGGGAGAGAGCGGTTCTAAAAATATAATGTTCAGATCTTCGATCTTTCTGATTTTTGCCGGATCTTTTAAGTGTTCAAGCAAAGCTTCTAAAGACGCTTTTTGATTTAAGCCGGAATAAAGCATGGCAGAAATAACAATATTTCCAATGATTTCATCATCAGAAAATGTCTTGCTATCTTTTGCTAGAATCCAGTAGTCCCAAAGCTTATCAAGAACTTCATCAACCTGCTGTCCCTTCTCGATCCAGTCCATGGTAAAAACTGGTTGATCACGCTTCATCTCAAATGTCAGATTCGGTAGGGGCAAAGTCTCACGACGATTTAAATTGATTTGCTTGATATATGACCGAAAAAGCTCATGTGCATATTTTTTCCAGGCCAAGCTTGGAGCTTTGCGTTTAATAAACTCATAAATTGCGGGATATAAGGATTCAAGATGTTCTTTTTGTTCTAGTTCTATTTCTTGGAAATATTGAATTAATTCCTTTTCTACATCCGATCGAGGAGATTTCTCTTTCTCAAGACGAATTTGTTTTCTACGATTTTCTGCATATAGTGGTCGAGCTTGCTTAGTTCGTTTATTGGATGAGGACATCGAGTTCAATACCGGTAATTTGAAAATGATCTTTCATTTGTTCAAGAACATGGGCAATGCTTGAATATTGTGAAATAGATAAGCTGGAATAAGGATGAGCAGCTTCTTGCTGCATCGGTTCATGACCGAATAAAGCTAAAATTTCAATTTCGCTAATTTTATGGCTGAGAAACGCACGGGCAGTATGCCGGTGCCAGTTTTCATGTAGCAAACTTAACTCAGGGTTAGATTTTTTTATAATCGAAGGCCTTAAGGGGTACCATTGACCATCCTGAAAGATATTCAATAGTGGGAGCTTGCTCTCTAAAATTTGTTGAATATGTTGTGGAATTTCTGGCTGACTAGGAGCAATTTGAGTTTTAAAATAATGTAAAAAATCTATGAATTTCTGGAGTTCTTGTACAACAAAATGACCTAGTGGAATTAAACGTCCATAGCCTTGACGCCCACCCACCTCCTTATCAGAAACCATGCATATTTTTCTTTTCAGGTTAAAGCTTTTTAAAAAACCTGGAAATTCAGCGACGGGTCGTGCAGCAGTAAAGAGCAACAAGAAATGCCACATCCACAGATTATAGTGATTAAAAATTGCTATCCAGTCGTCTTCTTTTTGTGAAATTATTCTGAATTTGAGAGTGGCAAAGATATTTTGAATCACATTTGAAGTAGGTGCTTTGCGGCTTCCAAAGTTTTTTTCTGCAGCATATTCAATATTCTGGTATTCATCGGATAACGACTCACACAGCTCTTTTAAAATTGAGACATATTCAGTCTGTAAAGTCAGGATATTTTGATGACAATAAGAAGTAGAAGAAGACTTATTGGCATCAATACCAGTGAGAAGGTCAGCAAGCTGTTTATTTCCAGTGCGTTGCAAAATAGTCTGATGTAAAAGAGAGCCAATTCTTATTAGTGATAATTTTGGAATATAAAATTTGGCTCTCAGCTGTTTCAAATGTTGCTGAAGGTCCTCTTCCTTAACGGGGTCACCGTCTCGCAGAGATTCAATAAATGAATTCGGGATCGGGATGTCCAGATGAACTGTTTGGTTGAGCAAGCCCTCTGGATAAGCAAAATCCTTATTTTCAAAAATTGAAAATTTACTTCTCAGATAATATTGTCCATTGCTTTGCTTGATCTGTTGGCGAGCATTTAAATTTTTAGCACGTTTACTTTGTAGACGGAGCCACTCCTGGATTTTATTTCCTGTCAGAAATGACAGCATCAGGATCAAGGATGCCTTCTTTTTTTTGATTTCTTTATCCTTGTCTTTAGAGTCTTCTTTAACCTCAACAATGTAATTTTTATATAGTTCAGTAATTAGGGCACTTATGCTTGTGGTATTAGGAAAGAGGCTGCTGTATGGCAGCAAATGTTCTTTCCGTTGAATATGTTTGGCAACCAGAGGCAGCACATAGCTTTGGCCGGATTCTGAATATGCAGCAAGGGGGGTAACGATGGTTGGGTCTACAAGTATTTGACGTGTATCTTGGTCATCTAATTGTTCTTCTATATTAAGAGCTTTAGACTTTTGACCTTTTTTAATTTCTGAACTTTCTACAATCAGCTGATCTTCATCTAAAAAATCATGTTGAAGTTGAGTCTCGATGCTCGCTTTGGCAATTTTGGCCTTATTGTTTAAAATATAAGTAAATGTAATGCGTAGATTATTCAGTAGATTTTTTTCAAAATCATTGGATGGATCTGTATTGAAA
>NZ_QKVN01000040.1:0-30288 GCF_003231195.1 Acinetobacter sp. WCHAc060042 | reverse complement strand
AAAATTTTAGAAGCCGATGATGAAATCGAGCAAAGTGGTACGCTCAAACCCACAATTCAAGGTAAATTTACCTTAAAGCATGTCGATTTTTTCTATCCCAATGGTCATCATGCATTAAAGCAAATTGACATGGAAATTCGACCGAATAAAATCACAGCGTTGGTCGGTTTATCGGGCGCAGGCAAATCCACTTTAATTAGCTTATTGGATAAGTTTTATCAGCCTGATGCAGGAAAAATTGAGCTCGATGGGATTGACCTACAAGACATAGACACCACTTATTTACGTGATCACATTGGTCTCGTTTTACAGAAAAATCACATTTTCCAAGGCAGTATTTTAGACAATATTCGTTATGGAAAAATCAATGCCACAGATGATGAAGTCTACGCTGCCGCAGAAAAAGCGTCCATTCACAAGCAAATTCTTCAATTGCCCGAAGCCTATCAATCCGATGCCCTGATGCTCTCAGGCGGGCAACAACAACGCATTGCGCTGGCACGCATGTTCCTCAAAAACCCACCGATTATTTTTCTTGATGAGCCAACCGCCAGCCTCGATGCGATTGCTAGCGAGCAGATTAAACATAGCCTCGATCAGATCAAACAAGGGCGAACGGTGATTATTATTTCACATAGCTTGTCGCAAATTATTGATGCCGATTATACCTATGTGATGAAAGAAGGCTGTATTGCAGAACATGGGGAACATGAAGCACTGTACCGTCAGGAAGGCGTTTATAAAGAAATTTTTGATGCGATGGCTAAGAGCCTAAATATTGAAAAAATTGCCAAAACTTTTGAAGATGATACTGAGGAAGAAACGCATAGTTGACTTCTCTTCAATATAAAAAAAGCTCCCTCAGGAGCTTTTTGACATCTAAAAATCAAGGCTGTTTTAAATATGGCCAAGCTGCCTTGAGGTAAATAAACATCGACCACAAAGTCAAAATCACTGCGGTATACAACAGTGCATAAGCTAACATTTCAAGCGGTTGCCAATTCAGCAAGAACACCGTAATTGCAATCATTTGAAAAGCGGTTTTATATTTTCCAACCGTAGATACAGCTACATTGGTACGTGCACCCAGCTCAGCCATCCACTCGCGTAAGGCAGATACTGTTATTTCGCGAGAAATAATCACAATCGCTGCAAATGCCATCGAAATTTCAGGTTTCCACTGCACCAATACAATCAGTGCAGCTGCCACCATCAGCTTATCCGCCACAGGGTCTAAGAAACGTCCAAATGCAGAAGTCTGATTTAAAGTCCGCGCCAAATAACCATCAAACCAATCTGTCACCGCAGCAACAACAAAAATAGACGTCAATAAAATATGACGAGACATATTGCCTGCGTGTTCAGCAATACCCATTACAGGAGGCCAATAAGCCACCAATAAGAAGACCGGAATTAGGGCAATACGCGCCAAGGTCAAGATGTTTGGAATATTCAGGATTCGACCTGCTGTCATAGACACCGCCAATTTTTCCCCTTCATGCGCGATGAAACCATCGATCTATTTTCGCATGCGACTCATCGTAATTAGGCCTCACTTTATACGAATTGAGGTACAGTGTCACTAGGCAAACACGGTTACTGTTTGCCGTGAGATAGCGATTAAACGGTTTTCGGCATCCCATAAATAAGCAGACTCCGTCGAATAGCCGTCTGCTGCATATTGCGTTTCAACTTGAAATTTCATCCAATCATGTAACTGATTTTTCAGTGGATGCACATAGGTCAAATGCCAGGTCAACGAACTTGCAGGTGCCATCATTTTAAACATGGGTAAGACACCCGGTGGCCAAATATCCATCGACACCATCAGGTCTGCCACAGTCATGTCACGATTTTCATGCAAATTAGGGTTAAAACGATACCAGCCTGAAAAGTCAGGTTCTGGACTGGCTGTACACGGATACTGCCCTGTCACCCACACCATATCCAGTTGCTTAAAGCACTCGGGTGCAAGTGGATGATGCGGTGCGGTTGTCAGACCTTCAACCGATGGAAACGTTGGCGCTACAGGTTCTTGATGCACATGAATACTCGATTCACGCTGTGTTCCGAAACTTGCCACTAAAATACTTTGAACCGCATCATCCTGCCATAAGCGTACCTCCAAAGTGGTCACTGACTTGCCTTGACGTAGAATCTCGCTGGTTAAACGAACTTTGGCCTGCTGTACTGGCCCAACAAAAGTTACGCTACAACTGAGTAAATGTTTCGTATCATCGGCAACAGTCAACAATGCTTTTTGCATCATTAAGCCTGCAACCAATCCCCCATAAATGGTGCGTCCTTGCAACCAACCTGTGGGTATATCTATCCATTCTTGTTCTGCTAAAGCTTGATAACTGTGTTGAAGTGACATAGAGCATCCTTGTTTTAAATTCCCTCCATATCTTTACAACACAATTCAACTGATGTGAATGATCAGTGACCCATGCGTCAATGAGCACTTTTGCCAACGCAGTGACTGCTGTTCTATTCATGTAAAACTTTATAAATAGTGCGGGCCATTACTTCGCCCAAACCAGGCACCAAAGTTAAATCTTTTTCCGAGGCTTTCAACACCCCTTGGATTCCACCAAAGTGAGTCAATAAATCACGGCGCCGTTTCGGCCCCAAACCCGGGATCACTTCCAAAATGGATGAACCACGCTTTTTATCACGTTTAGCCCGGTGTTTAGTAATCGCAAAGCGATGTGCCTCATCACGCACCTGTTGTATCAAATGCAATGCTTTATGGTCTTCAGGCAACTGAATTTTTGTTCCATCGGTAAAGTGTAGGGTCTCAAGGCCCGGTTTACGTCCTTCACCTTTTGACACCCCGACCATAAAGGCCTCTAAACCCAGCTCTTGCATGACGTCCATCGCCATATGCAACTGCCCTTTACCACCATCAATCAAGAGTAAATCAGGCAACATGGCTTTTTTATAACGACGAGTCAGCGCTTGGCGCATTGCGGCATAGTCATCACCCGCGGTAATGTCTTGAATTGAAAACTGACGATAATCGCGCTTACGAATGCCACCGCTGTCGAACACGACACACGAAGCCACGGTTTCTTCGCCCATGGTATGTGAGATGTCAAAACATTCGATCCGATCAATCGGACGCCCCACCACTTGTTCAAGTTGATGGAAACGCTCATTCAATTCGAAGTGATTGGCCAATTGTCCTTTGATCGCATGCTGCACATTCATCTGTGCCAATTCTAACCATTCTGCACGTGTCTCACGCACGCTATGCTTAATCTGTACTTTCTTATCAAACTGTTGTTGTAGCGCCTGTTCCAGTTCTTTTCGATCGGGCAGTTCGACATTGACGATCAATTCGTTCGGCACTTCATCTGCCACTTGGAAATAAAAATTCGCCATGAAGTCAGCCAGCATTTGCCCCAAATCATCTCCAAGCATATCTGGAAAATAACTTTTACCTCCCAACATTTTGCCGTTGCGCACATGCATGATCTGCACGCAGGTCACCCCTGCCTGATAAGCAATCGCTAAAATATCCGCTTCACCTTTGAGTTTATAAATGGCTTGTTGTGATTGGACATCCCGCAATAGCGCCATACGGTCACGGTAAAACACCGCTTTTTCAAACTCTAAGGCTTCGGCTGCTTGCTCCATTTTCGCAATCAGTTCTTGATTCAGCTCTTTGGTGTCCCCTTGTAAAAAACGAATCGAGTTATCGACATCATTTTTATACTCTTCGGGACTAATGAGTCCCACACACGGCGCTGAACAACGTTTAATTTGATATTGCAAACAAGGACGCTTACGCTGCGAAAAATAACTATTTTCACACTGGCGAACATTAAACAGTTTTTGCAAAACCAACAAAGTATCCCGTGCATTATATGCACTCGGATACGGTCCAAAGAACTTCCCAACTTGGTGTTTGCCTTTGCCCCGACCCGATGCAATCCGTGGATACGGTTTGTCGGCAGAGACAAAGATATAGACATAGGACTTATCGTCCCTAAGCATAATGTTATAGGGTGGACGATGTAGCTTAATCAGGTTTTGTTCAAGCAGTAGTGCTTCAGTTTCAGAACGAACGACTAAGGTTTCGATGTCATAAATCCGCGCCACCAAAGCCTGCGTCTTCGTGTGCTCAATGGTTTTGACAAAATAACTGGAAACACGATTTTTTAAATTTTTCGCTTTGCCCACATACAGCAGTTCACCGTCTTTACCGAGCATGCGGTAAACGCCCGGTAATGTGGTCATATTGGCTAAAATTTTTTCGATATGTTCTCGTGCGTTTTCGTTCACAATACGTTCAAACCTCGGAGCACTGATGGGCTGATATGGATAGATTTCTGGCTTTTTAAGTAGGGAAATTATAGTCAGGACCGTTCACGACTTAATAACATCCACGACTTCTGCTGAAGCGTCTGGGGTTTCAGCTACGTATACTCTTTCTGTACAACTAAAACTTGCCCATATAAATCAAGATGTTCATCTCCCCAGGCTTTAAGTGCCAATAAGATGGGGCGTAAACTACGCCCCAAAGGGGTTAAGCTATATTCTACCTTGGGTGGCACCTGCGGATATACTTCCCGATGAAGCATGCCATCTTCCTCGAGTTCCCGTAGCTGATTGGTCAGCATCCGTTGGGTCACATTCGGTATTCGTTTACGAATCTCACCAAACCGTAAGGTGTCTTCAGTCAACAAATGCCATAAAATAATACTTTTCCATTTCCCATCCAAAATCCCAATTGCTGCCTCGACCGAACATCCTGGACTACAGTTAAAGCGTGAATGCTTTGCTTTACCCATTTCAACAGTATCCTTTTTTACACTATATGCAGAATTTAACCGTATATAGCATTTTTAAAACTACGATAACATTTTCAGCATAAACCCAATTTGAGATGAAAACTATGAAAGCTGTTGGATATTTACATGCTGGTTCTGCCGAACAATTACAAGATATTGAAGTCGATATACCCAGTCCTCAAAATAGAGAAGTCTTAGTGGCAATAAAAGCCATTTCTGTAAACCCCGTCGACTGTAAAATCAGAACCCGAGTCTCACCTGAACATGGACAGTCCAAGATTTTAGGATGGGATGCTGCTGGTGAAGTCGTCGCTGTCGGTCCAGACGTGGAAAACTTTAAAGTAGGCGATCAAGTGTGGTATGCAGGTGATTTGACTAAAGCAGGCAGCAATGCTGAATTTCATGTGGTCGATGAGCGTATTATCAGTCTAAAACCGCATAACTTATCTTTTGCTGAAGCGGCTGCCATTCCGCTGACCGCGATTACCGCATGGGAAATGCTATTTGATCGACTTCAAGTACAACAACATGATGCTACAAATGAGTCAATTCTAATTATTGGTGCTGCTGGTGGTGTAGGATCTATCGCCATTCAATTACTCAAAGCTAAAACCCAATTACAAGTCATCGCTACAGCCTCCCGTCCCGAGAGTCAAGCATGGGTTAAACAATTGGGGGCAGATATCGTGTTAGATCATCGCCAATCTCTAGTTGAGCAAATCCAAGCTCAGAATTTACCTGCTCCACGTTATGTTTTCTCAACGACACATACTGACCACTACTTAAGCCAAATTGCAGAGTTAATTGCACCGCAAGGTCAGTTGGGGCTCATTGATGACCCTGAGCAGCTCGATATTCGCTTACTGAAACGTAAATCTGTTGCGATACATTGGGAGTTTATGTTCACACGCTCCATGTTCCAAACCTCTGACATACAAGCGCAAGGACACTTATTACAACAAGTTACAACCTTAGTCGAAAGTCAAAAAATCCATAGCACACTCAAGCATATAATGGGACGTATTAATGCGGAGAATATGCGCCAAGCACATGCTGCCATCGAGTCTGAACACACTCAGGGAAAAATTGTATTGGCTGATTTCTAAGATCAAAAGAGCCCTCGTACATCATCGCATCGAGGGCTCTTAAATTGCGCTTGACCTAGCATCAAGCGCTTTGTTGTAGCGCCTGTATAAATTTCTGCTGATCTTTGGGTGAAACCAAAACAGATTTCACAGTTCCATCTTTTTGATAATCTACTTTGAGGCGATCTAAGGACAATGCTGGTGAAGAAACCGAGTTATTACTTGGGCTGACTTTTTGAATATCTGCCAAAGGAATAGTCCATTTCAAAAACATACTGGTAATCACCAAACAATTTTGCTCAATTCGATATTGAGTATTTACAACAGGCCACCATAACACGGCAATTGTGAGGACATAGGTCACCGTGTGAATTGGATACTGTGACATTGTACCTTTGGCATACATTGTGAATAACAACTGTAGCAACAGACCTGTCATGGCAATAATAAATCCAATCACCCACCAGTCTTTTTTTGAACGAAATTTTTGCATATTTCCCCCTAATTTATGCTTATCTTACACAAAAATATCTCGCTTGTAAGATCATAAAATCAAAACCTTGGCCCATAAAAAAACGCCTCGAAAGACGTTTTTAAATTCCCCATATATCAAAAAATATAAGGGCGAACAAAAATCAGGAAAAAAATGCCAAGCATCAAGAACCATTTTAAAAAATAATACAGTTGGCGGTTGGTTTTTTTTAAAGCTTTGGCTTTGATCCGCACTTGATAGACATAACCAAAAACTTTATTTAACCCTCCTGTTTGATCGCCAGCTTCATTTGGAGAGCTGGCTGCGGTCATGACTTTTTTACCAAACCAATGGTTAAACTTTTGCATAAAGCGTATTTTTAAAGGACGCTCGACATCAGCAAAGAAAATAATGCGATTCTGATCCGTAGTGTTTTCGGCATAGTGAATATAAGTTTCATCAAAGACTACACTTTCACCATCACGCCATGAATAGCGCTGACCATCCACATCAATAAAGCAGCGGTCATCGTTTGGTGTGAGCAAACCCAAGTGATAACGTAATGAACCTGCATAGGGGTCACGGTGACGAACTAAACGGCTGTCGGGAGCCAGTTCGGTAAACATCGCAGCTTTAATGGTCGGCAAGGTTTTCAATAACGCTGTGGTTTTTGGACACAGCTCCATAGCAGATGGGTGTGCCGAGTCATACCATTTTAGATAAAAGCGTTTCCAGCCTGTTTTAAAAAAGGAGTTAAAGCCTAAATCATCATAACTACTTGATGCTTTAATACCGCCTTTTTCATATAAAGCTTTCGCTTCATCTCGAATCATTTTCCAGTTTTCATCCAAAACTTTTAAATCTTGAAAATGCTGAGTCTCGATATACGGCTGATTCGGTACTTTTGAAAACATGTACATGAGGTAATTAATCGGCGCAAGAATCGTTGAGTGATCGAAAAATTGACGATAAAACGAGTGACGAACCTTCCCACGTTGCTGAATATAAAGGGCAGAAAGAATAAAGATCGCCAGAATGATCCACTTAATCATATAAAAACCTGAAAGCGAATAAAAAGACTAGAGTCGGAGAAGACCTAAAAGTGATCTGATATCTATTTTAACATAAGCCGCAAAATACAGCCTATTTCATGTTTTTCGGAACAAATTTTCAAGCTTTTCAATCAAACTAGATTTCTCAAAATTGACTGAATTGCCCAAAATAACAATAAAACATGAACGAAAATAAGAATAACTTCCGTATCTTATTTTCAAATACTTGTCATTAAAAACATGAAGTGAAACAAAAGCTTCATTATATTGAAGCACAATCAAGCAAAAGCACTGCACATAAACATAGAAAACAATTGAACAAAAATAGATGACCCTTGCGTCACGGCTTGATACAACTTGTTATGTTCTTTTTCGATATAGTTATCGTAAGATTGGCGGAGCATAGATGTACGTAGGAATGACGTACTCGCTTCACAACATCAACTTAGAAGTCCTCCAAAATAAAGGAGATCAGGCATGATCCACGCTGGCAATGCCATTACCGTCCAAATGCTTTCGGACGGAATTGCAGAATTCCGCTTTGACTTACAAGGTGAGTCGGTCAACAAATTTAACCGTGCAACGATTGAAGATTTCAAAGCTGCGATTGACGCTGTTAAAGCAAACGGCGACATCAAAGGTTTAATCGTTACTTCGGCTAAATCTACATTTATCGTTGGCGCAGATATTACTGAATTTGGTGCAAACTTCGCTCAAGGCGAACAAGCGATTGTGGATTGGGCATTGCCTGTTCACGACATCTTCAACGCATTTGAAGATTTAGAAATTCCTAAAGTTGCTGCGATCAATGGTATGGCATTGGGCGGTGGCTTTGAAATGTGTCTCGTGTGTGACTATCGTGTGATGTCAGAAGCGGCTCAAGTCGGTCTTCCTGAAATCAAACTAGGCATCTTCCCTGGTTTCGGTGGTACAGTTCGTTTAAGCCGTCTCATTGGTATCGACAATGCAGTTGAATGGATGGCAATGGCTAATCCTAAAAAACCAGCTGCTGCACTGAAAGATGGTGCGGTTGATGCAGTGGTTGCTGCGGACAAACTCCAAGACGCTGCAATTGACTTGGTTAAACAAGCCCTTGCTGGCCGTGTAGACTGGAAAGCAAAACGCCAAGAAAAACTTGACCCAGTTAAATTGAACCCAATCGAACAAATGATGGCGTTCAACTCGGCGAAAGGTGCGGTACTTGCAAAAGCAAATCCTGCTCAATACCCTGCGCCTAAACTTCTTCTTGACTCATTACAAGCTGGTGCAAGCCTTCCACGTAATGAAGCACTGCAAGCTGAAGCAGCTGGTTTTGCAAAAGCAGCGATTACACCACAAGCAGGTGCATTAATTGGTCTATTCATCAATGACCAAGTAGTGAAGAAAACTTCGAAGAAATATGAAAAAGGTGCGCACCCTGTAAACCAAGCGGCTGTTCTAGGCGCGGGTATCATGGGTGGCGGTATTGCTTACCAAGCGGCAAGCAAAGGCACACCAATCATCATGAAAGACATTGGTAATCCACAACTTGCTTTGGGTATGAAAGAAGCAAATGGCTTACTGACCAAACAAGTTGAACGTAAAAAGATGAAACCTGCTCAAATGGGTGAAACTCTTGCGCGCATCCGTCCTACTTTAAGCTATGACGAGTTTAAAGAAGTGGACATCGTGATTGAAGCGGTGACTGAAAATCCAAAAGTAAAAGGCATTGTACTTGCTGAAACTGAGAAGAATGTTCGTGACAACACGATCATTGCTTCAAATACTTCAACAATTTCAATCACACGTTTGGCTGAAAACCTACAACGTCCTGAAAACTTTGTCGGTATGCACTTCTTTAACCCAGTACACATGATGCCATTGGTAGAAGTGATCCGTGGTGAGAAGACTTCTGCTGAAGCGATTGCGACCACTGTAGTTCTTGCTCAGAAAATGGGTAAAACACCAATCGTAGTAAACGACTGCCCTGGTTTCCTTGTAAACCGCGTATTGTTCCCTTACTTTGGTGCATTTGACCTTCTATTGAAAGACGGTGCTGACTTCCAACAAGTCGACAAAGTCATGGAAAAATTCGGCTGGCCTATGGGTCCTGCTTACTTGATCGACGTGGTGGGTATCGACACGGGCGTTCACGGTGCAGAAGTCATGGCTGAAGGTTTCCCTGACCGTATGAAGCCAGACTTCAAAGGTTCAATCGAAATCATGTACGAAAACAAACGTTTGGGTCAAAAGAACGACGTTGGTTTCTACAAATACGAACTTGACCGTAAAGGCAAAAAAGCCAAAGTGGTTGATCCAACTGCGTATGAGCTTGTTGCTACTGTGGCAACTGCGGAAAAACGTGAGTTTGATGCTCAAGAAATCATTGACCGTATGATGCTGGCTTTCTGTAACGAAACTGTTCGTTGCCTAGAAGACAACATCGTAGCGACTGCTTCTGAAGCAGACATGGCGATGATTATGGGTGTAGGTTTCCCTCCATTCCGTGGTGGTCCATGCCGTTACATCGACCAAACAGGTGTTGCTGAATACGTTGCACTTTGCGACAAATACGCACACTTAGGTAAGGCTTATGAAGCGCCACAAATGTTGCGTGACATGGCTGCTAACAACAAAAAATTCTACGGTTAAGGAGCAACGTGAATGGCTACTTTAAATCCACGTGACGTTGTCATCGTTGATGGCGTACGTTCAGCAATGGGTAAAACCAAAAACGGTATGTTCCGCAATGTACGTGCTGACAGCTTATCGGCTGAATTGGTTCGTACTTTAGTTGCTCGTAACCAGTTTGACACCAATGAAGTTGAAGACTTGATCTGGGGCTGTGTAAACCAGACTCTAGAGCAAGGTATGAACATTGGCCGTAACATTGGTTTATTGGCTGACCTTCCAAAAACTGTGGCAGGTCAAACGGTTAACCGTCTTTGTGGTTCATCTATGCAAGCGCTTCACACCGCTGCTGCACAGATTGCAACCAACCAAGGTGATATCTTCATCATTGGTGGTGTAGAGCACATGGGTCACGTAGGGATGATGCACGGCATCGACCTGAACCCAGAAGCGTCTAAGCACTATGCAAAAGCGTCTAACATGATGGGCTTAACGGCTGAAATGTTAGGTCGTATGAACGGCATTTCACGTGAAGAACAAGATGCGTTCGGTGTTGAATCTCACCGCCGCGCTTGGGCTGCAACGCAAGAAGGCCGTTTCAAAAATGAAATCGTAGGTGTTGAAGGTCATGATGCTAATGGCTTCAAAATCCTGTGCGACATCGACGAAGTGATTCGTCCAGATGCAAACCTTGAAGCATTCAAAGGTTTACGTCCTGTATTTGACCCGAAAGGCGGTACAGTAACAGCTGCGACTTCTTCAGCTTTGTCTGATGGTGCATCTGCAATGTTGTTGATGTCTGCTGAACGTGCTCAAGCTTTAGGTCTTAAGCCTCGTGCTGTGATTCGCTCTATGGCGGTTGCAGGCTGTGACGCTGCGATCATGGGTTATGGTCCTGTACCTGCAACTCAAAAAGCGCTTAAACGTGCTGGCTTAACGATGGCAGATATCCAAACCATCGAATTAAACGAAGCGTTTGCTGCTCAAGGCTTATCAGTCATGAAGGGCTTAGGCGTGTATGAGAAGCAAGACATCATTAACTTAAATGGTGGTGCGATTGCTCTTGGTCACCCATTGGGCTGTTCTGGTGCGCGTATCACAACGACGTTGTTGAACGTGATGGAACAACAAGATACACAAATTGGTCTTGCGACGATGTGTATCGGTCTTGGTCAAGGTATCGCGACCATTATCGAACGTGTTTAATGTTTAATTAAATACTGAGATAAAATGAACCCCGCTTATTGCGGGGTTTTTTTACTTATTTGACAAAATATTTTTAAGTTGAATTAAAGTCTTATCTTCTGAAGAATCTATAATTTCTTTAGTAAATATAGAAGCATAGCTTTGTGGATTAGTTGGCGACCCACTTAAAAGTTTATGCAAAATAGATTTACACTGATCTGCTGTATGAGGTACTTTTCTATTTAGAAGCTTGAGAAGGTAGCCTTCTAGACAGACAGGTTCTGATAAAATTAAAGTAATTCTATGTCTTTTTGCCTCGATTTTATCACTTTCTTTTATCTCTACATCACTATCTAGAAAAATAACAACTCTGTCATAACTTAAATGACTTATCTTTTTTATAGTATTTTTTATTAAATCATGTGGAGAACCACCATCACCTGATTCAATTTTGACTTTTTGCCCAGATTCTCTAGCATCATACAAAGATTTTAAATGATTAAGAAAGGCCGTATCATGAGCCCCCTCACCTATTACTAAAAGCGTTGTTTTGCTGATCTTGCGAACATTTATTCTAGCCATACTAAATGTTCTCAAATATTAGGTACGGCATCTAAAGCACCAGACATATATTTTGCATAAAT
The DNA here is from genome assembly GCF_003231195.1 of Acinetobacter sp. WCHAc060042. Classification (NCBI taxonomy): domain Bacteria; kingdom Pseudomonadati; phylum Pseudomonadota; class Gammaproteobacteria; order Moraxellales; family Moraxellaceae; genus Acinetobacter; species Acinetobacter sp. WCHAc060042. The sequence goes on along the minus strand of NZ_QKVN01000040.1, from coordinate 18,441 downwards.
ATTATCATCTGCTCTCAATCCAGTTACTTCATCAAGTCTCCAAGATTCGCTTTCCTGGTTATTTTTCTGAACCATATATACTTGATGTTTATACAATAAATTTAGAATTTCTGGTGTATGGCAACTAAAAATAATCTGAGCATCATGAGGGTTAGAATGTTTGTGTTTAAATAAATCCAATAAACACGGCAATAAGTGTGGGTGTAAGTCATTATCTAACTCATCAATAATTGCAACACCGCCTTTGCGTAAAAGTGGCAGTAATAATCCCATAAGAACAAAAGCTGATCTTGTACCATTTGATTCCTCTAAAAAGTAAAACTCCATTTCAGAATCATTATATTTATGAATACCTACAGGCATTAAGACCTCTTTTGTCTCTCCTGAATTGTGTTCTACAAGCATAATTTTTTCAAATTTGATATCACTGATACCTGTATCAAATTGGCTTAATAAGCGTACAACTTCATTTTTCAATTCCATATCTTTAGATAAAGCTTCAGATATCTTTATTAAGTCATCATCCGAGCTATGCTTTCGTCCTAATGAATGTAAATTAAACTTAAAACCTCTAAAAAACTTAACAACGCTACTAGCAATTTCATTGTCAAAAATATTTGCATAACTAATCAAAGATACGTTTTTATTAACATTCTTGGCATGTTTCGGTGTTAAAAAATTTCGATGCTTATAAATATTTTTTTCTAAATCTCTTTCAAAAATATAACTAAAACTCCTACTCGTCTTCACATACAAAGCTTCAAAATAAACTTGCTCCTTATCTAATATTAAATTGTATCTATATTCATCAAAATCTTGATCCCCTTTTTTCAAGAAAAAACTTATTTCGAAAGTCGATTTTTCATTTTCTTTAGCTTTAAATGGGCTAAATGATATTTCATCATCTTTTTCCAAGCTTTGAGAAGATAAGGATACAAACCATGCTAAAAAAGGTAACGCTTTCAATAATTGTGTTTTTCCTGAGCCATTTGCACCTAAAGTTGTAATAACTTTATTCAGACGCACCTCTTCACCATGTACTGTTTGTAATTGAATATCATACAGAGACATTGTCGGTTGCTTTCCTACGCGAAATGAAACTTCAGTCTCCTCCGCAAAAGAATAAAAATTGTTAAACCTAACATAATTTATCATATAAAACCAAAATCAACATTATTTTGTGTATTACTCGATAATATATGGTTGTTTTAATATTTAAAAGAACTCTTAACAAATCTTTTAGCAAATAATTACGCATTATTAAACAATCTGTCTAACCTTAAACTTTCTTAGCCAATAGCGTTGCAAAATGCTGCTTAATCCGATTACCCTGTTCATCGACCCGATGTAACTCACCTACATTTTCATTGTATTTCACAATGTTCCAACCCTCGTATAGCGTACTTAACTCCCCTGCTTTAAAAGCAAAAGAAAAGTCAGGCTGCGCAGGAATATCATCGGTATTCATCGCACACACGATCAAGTTAAACCCATTTATATTTGTGGCTTGTTGCATCTGCGCAATCAGCGGTTTCACCGTTTTGGCTTCTAAAAACATCATCACCACCGTACAGCAAATAAAGTCGTATCTATCTGTAATGCTTGGGTCAGCATTGAGGTCACGCTGTTGCAGATGAATCTTTTGAATACCTTCGGCATCTATAATCTGCTGTAGTTTTTGCAAACTTTGCGGATTCACATCCCAAGCATCCACCTCAAAACCCTGCTGACTTAAATACAGCGAATTTCGCCCCTGCCCACAGCCGACATCCAAAGCCCGACCACCGTGTAAATACGGCATAGCCGCCAAAATTTCTGAATGCGTAGGTGAAAGCTGATATTTCTTATAAAAATAATCCTGCGGGGTACAATAAAATTGCAACTGACACTCTATGTCATCGCTGGTCGAAACAATTTTGTGCCATGCTTGAGGCTGAATAAATGGTGGCTGTTGCTCAGGGGTAAACAGATGTTCAGATTGCACTTGACCTGTCTCATCTAAAAAAGCAAAGCTTAGCTCTCCTTGATAAATCTGTAACTTGGCCCACGTGCCCGCTTTGGTATTGTGTTGATTTTTAAACCCTTGCGGAATGGTCTGCGCAGTCCACACAGGCAGTTCTTTATAACAAATCAAGTTTTGCATCAGCCGATTTCCCACCTTGTTATGACGTATTCGCTAGTCCATCGTTTTTATCGAACGCTTGTATGATCATAGCCAGTTCAGACTCAAATGAACATTCATTCAGTAACTAGAAACTACCAGTGGATAAGAAATAAAAGCGATCACTCCACTGTATTGAGCAATTTATAGAACTTTCATTACTTCAATTTTTTAGCTTTGACGCCTTTTTACCCATTTTAATGATAGGCTTAAAGACAATAAAAATTCAGCTTAACTATATTTCAAATGATTTGGAGTCTAACGATGTTTGCATCACCTTTAAGAACCGTCATCTGTTTAGGCGTCATAGGAACATTATTCACAGGCTGTGCTACTAAAACCTTAATGACCAAAGACAATAAAACCTATACCCGTACCAACAAAGTAACCTTGATCGAAGACCAAGTGGTCGCTTTTGGCAAACCAGCTCAGCCTCTGCCAAATTTACCTGCGCATAGTTTAGTGATTGCAGGGCAACAAAAAAGTTATGTATTGACCCAAGGTGGGCCTCAATTTGTCAGTTTGATTGGCAAATTGGACCCGAAAAATATTCAAGTCACCCGAGAACTAAGCTTCTACTCAGAAAAGAATGATGGTCATTTTACAGGGACACTGCCATTGTCTTATGTGAAACTCAAAGAAGACATCAGCAAGAAAGATCTGGAATTTTTTATTGAAAATGGGGCAAAGGAATGTTCGAGTTCCAGTGATGAACGCATGTTGGCACAGCGTTTCTGTTTTGAGATCAAACTAGCAGGTGTCGTCTACCCTGCCGCGAAGAATTTAGCCTCTTTAAAAGCTTTGAGTAAGCCTTATCAGGTGAGTATTTATACCCATCAAGAGGAAAGTTATAAATCCAAGTCAGGCATGAATCCTTTTGAAAAGTTAGTGCTGTTGCCTTTTGCCGTGGCAATCGACGTGGTCAGCCTACCTTTCCAAGCTGCCGATAAAATCTTTGATTAATCCAATAAAGGCACAGCGCTGAGAACGAATTAGGCGCTGTGTAGTTTTAGGATAGATTTAAATTAAAAGCTCGCCCATCAACCACGCCATATACTTTTCTTTGTCCATAAAGTCAGGGGCATTGCCTGTGTCTAAACTAAAATACTGTTGATTGAATTGAATCACGATCTGTTCAGTATGGTGCCAGTCTTCGATCATTTCAAAATATTGGTTAAAGAAGAAACGATTCTTTCCCCAGTTGCTTAAGCTTTCTAATTTTGGATAGTTTTTATTTTCTACAAACTCACTATACACATGCTGAATATCAGCAAAAACGTGTATGGTTCTCATGACTCACCTGCCTACACTGAAAAGTCGTCATCTTTGTGATGCTTTTAATCTAGCAAGCTATTTTGAACAGCAGATGACAGTCTGCTTACAAAACTGTCATCTTTGTATTTGGTTATAACTTTTGTTCTACCTCTTTTTGAGTTTGTTTCTCTACCCGCTGCATTTGACTATTTAAGGCTAAAATCTCTTTATACAGTGCATTAAACTGTTGAAGTGGTATATCTTCATAAAACATAAAGGTGTTGTTTTTCTTTTCCCATTGATTGTTTTTGAGTACCAAGAAGATTTGATCCGCCTTGGCTAAATTCTGCTGTTCCAGCTTAAACAAACGCATCGCTTCTTGGCTCTTGTCACTGGCTTGCATACTGTCTGTTAACTGATGACGAAACCGAGAAGAGATCGGTAAATCCTTGGCTTGATCAATCGCCTGTTTCTGACGTTGCTCGACCTGCTGGGCATAGCTATCGACAACGGTATGTACGTCTTTCAGCATTTGTTCCGTTTCAGCATAATTGTTGTTTTTGTCTTTGCTTAATCGGTCAATATTTAAAAATTGATCCCAATTCAGGGCTTTTAAATCACGTAGATATTGATTACGCGCTTCGGCATTTTGCAACATATGACTCAGCACAAACTCAGCCATAATTTTGTAATCGCCAGTGAGGCGCGCGTCTTTCACATCGACTTGAATTGGTGTGGTCCAGTCTTGGGCTTGCTTGTAAATTTGTTCGGTCTTTTCATATAGCACCGTTTCATAGCTTTGTAGTTGCTGCTGTTCTTGTTGTTGTTGAGAATACTGATAATACATCCAACCGAAAATAGCACTGGTCGCAAGAACTAAAATCAACACGATACGTCGCATGTTCAGCTTCCTCTTCATTTCTTTTTATCATAGCAAATATCGAAGTATGATCAATATTTAAACATTTTATCAACATTTTCAGAGCACATCGCTCATATACTCCACGAGTTAAAAAGGAGTGTATGAGCGATCAATAAATGAAGAAGCCTTTACTTGGCTGGGGTTATTCTCTGTTGCTGGATATTCTGTTGAATCCCTTGCATAAAGTTATGGTCAATTTGCCCAATCGAAATTTGCTCGCGGGCTGTTTGTACATTGGTTGCATTGCGATCAATACCAAACGGCTGCAACATAATATATAAACCTTCAGTCGGGTTGGAGGACTGTAAACCTGCAGCAATATTCAAAACATGCTCACGTAATAGCGGAGGTACAGAGTTCAAATCTGCGGTAACTGCGAGTGGTAAAATATCCACATTTTGAGTGATGGTCGGATCGACCACAAAAGATTGTGCATCACCCTGTAATTGGATGATCCGATGCTGTAAAGCTTTACGAATATTTTCGTCTTGTTGGTACGGAATGACACCCGTTTCGGCACGAAGTTCTGATTCTGCCATAGTCTTAAAGGTAGGAAGGCTAACAATATCACCATTAGCTTTAGCCACAGTCGGCATAAAAATAAAAGCACAACAAACGATAGGAAGAGAATATAAAAATTTCATAAAACAATCCCAAAAAATAAGAGATATAAAAAGGCAGATGTCATAGCATCACCAGCACCTCTATTGTATATTTTTCGTCCATTATGCAGCAGCATTGTCAGATAAACGGTACAACTCAACATTGTCCTTATAATATGGCTACGAACATCTGCTGGCTTTTTTCATGTGTTTTGCTTTAAATTTTAGAACTCACCCCCATCATTTTTTTAATTGCTTTTTACTATTTTGAGAAATTCCATGCGTGTAGATATTTGGTCAGATGTTGTTTGCCCCTTTTGCTATATTGGCAAAAAACGCTTAGAAGCTGCAGCTGAACAAGCAGGTGTTGAACTAGAAGTCCACTGGCATAGTTTTGAACTCGACCCTGAAGCGCCAACACGTCAAGAAATATCAAACTCAGAACGTCTTGCACAAAAATATGGTCGTACTGTTGCTGAAGTTGAAGAAATGCAGCGAAATATTGCAGCGATGGCTGCCGAAGAAGGAATTGAATTTAACTGGGAAAACGCTAACTCAGGCAATACCTTTAACGCCCACCGTATTATTCACTTGGCACAAAGTCGTGGCTTGGGCAATGAGGCAGAGGAAGCCTTTTTCTATAGTTATATGACACAAGGTCTCCCAATTGGCGAACGTGAAACCATTGAAGATGTCGCATCCCGAATTGGCTTAAGCCCTGTTGAAGTGGATGATGTGCTGGATTCTGACGAATATGCAGATTTCGTTAAATTTGACCAAGAAGTAGCACGTGAACAACTCAAGGTGACGGGCGTTCCGTTTTTTGTATTCGATCAACGTGTCGCTTTAGCGGGTGCTCAACCCCGTGAAGTATTCCTACAAGTCTTAGAAAAAGCGCAAGCACCTGCTGAGCAACAAGAGCAAGCAGCACAGTGTACAGACGACTCGTGTGAAACACCCAAACCATAATTCAAGCCCTGTAGCGATGTTTTAAAAGCGCCTATAGTTAAAATCAAAAAATCCCCATACTTTGGGGATTTTTTATAGGTTAATGCGGTTCGCTGTGGCTTTAATCGACCAAGAAACTAATTTTAAGATTGACCCGATACTCTGCAATTTTATTGTCCTTCACCACCACTTTCTGCTCATTAATCCAAGCACCCTGCACATTCTTTACCGTCTCAGTGACTTTGGCGATACCTGTCTGGATGGCATCTTCAAAACTCTTTACGCTGCTCGAATTGACTTCTACCACTTTTGCAATGGCCATGGGTTCATCCTCTGATTTTTTTGTTTTGATTTTCCATCATAGGTGATTTTTTATACAATATTGGATTGATTAAACATTCCACAGCAAAAACTTACGTAGTGCACACAATAGGCTTTCCACCTATTGATGATTATTTGATCAAACAATCATGTAGTTCAAGGGCCTTTCCGCTGTGATTTTGAGCAAAAAAGAGCACATCACGCATGCCCGTACTCAATTTGAAAATTTAGATTTTCACTTTTAATTTAAGTAGCTTAGCGATAGAGCAAAAACTCAAAAACCGACTAGAGTATTTATTCTAATTCATTGTTTTTTAATGATAAATGAACTCACCATTCATCTTTTTTCAAACTTTAGCTCCGCTAAAACTGTTCATATTTTGATATTATTCATGCGAAATTTATCTTTTTTTAACCTCCCAGTCTCTTTCGAGACTTCCTTTTCCATCGAGGAAATATCATGAACGCTCTTAAGTATACTTTGGCTGTTGCTGTAATCGCTCTTTCTGCAACTGTATCTGCACAAGTAGTTTATACCCCAAGCTTTCCTGTAAAAAAACCAGTAAAAGCACAAACGGCAACTGCTCAGGCACCTGCCGAAGCACCCCATCAAGAAGCTTAATTCTTGTAAAATTAAATAAAAAATAGGCAATTTATATTGCCTATTTTTTTGCCTAAAAAGGTTAATAACTGACAAAAATTTTCAAATATTTAGCATCTAGATCAAAAATATTTAGAATGATCTGTGTTTTAATCGAAGTTATTTACATTTTTTACAACATTTTTCTCGTATAGGATATGCAATAGTTTTTGCCTATTTAAGATTTTCTAATTATGATCAAAAAGAATACTAAACCGTAAAACCAAAACTAAATGCCTTCTTAGCCCATATGCCTATGCAAAATTTACAAGCTTTAATTCAAGGTCGTATTTCTCCACAAACTATTGATCCAGATCAATTGATTGCTCTAGCAAAGCAGTACACTCAACCAACTTCAGCCGAATATAAATTACTTGAACTTGCACTCAATATGATTTTAGCAAGTTATTTGGAACAAGCACAAAAACAACTTTAGAGCTCAGCACATGAAAGCAATCGAAAAAGCACTGCTGATCAAAGAACTGCATCAATTGATTGACGGTTTGGAACATCAGCATTTGTCTTTTTTTGAAATTGCGCGCTCAAAAAAACGCATTCGTGAAATCTTTGCCCGTTGTGATGAGCCCATTTTCCACAAACAACTCGAAGCCTATAAAGCCCTCACTCAACCTCAAGCTACGGCCGAACACTGGTTACAGCAGAGCCCATATCGACATTTATATGTTGGTCTTTTTCAGTATGAATCTGCCCTTAGCAGTGCTTTAAAACAGCAACAACATTTTGCATGGGGCGTTTTATATAAATCGGGTTTAGGTTGGCAAATTAGCTTTCAAGATGCTTCAACTCATGTGTATAACAGCCCTTGGTTTTCAAAGTTTAAAGAGGTTTACCAATGGTTGATTGATCATTCACCAGTCGATCAGCAATTGAATATGATGGAGCCTGTTCCAACGACGCTGAGTACACACAGTACTGAAGTGCCGAAGAGTTTTATTTCGACCACAGAAGTTGCAGAAGTTGCAGAAGTTGCAGAAGTTGCAGAAGTTGCAGAAGTTGCAGAAGTTGCAGAAGTTGCAGAAGTTGCAGAAGTTGCAGAAGTTGCAGAAGTTGCAGAAGTTGCAGAAGCTAATCCCTTTATAACGCCCGTTGCAATAGCATCTAACACAACAAATCATGTGGTAGATCTTGAACACGCAGCTATTTCTAAATCTTTTGTGTTTTCTGATATTGAGCTTTTAGATTCGTCAACAGTCGATATATCTGTAACACAGTCTCAGGAGCCTCAGAGCCCCTCTATTAAGCCCTTAGCTACATCAGCTCGACTCGATGTGCCAACTATTGTGCCTGAGCCAAATGCGGACTCATCTAAACGCCTTCTAAACTCTGAAATATCATCAACAGCATCGCCAGGTATACTGCCTACACAGATCCATCTTGGTCAGTATCAAGCGCAATTGCTTGAATTAGATCAGACCCACTTAGACCCAAAACTATATCGTCTAGACATTTCGGTGCAGACTGATATCAGCCAAAATGTCGACTTGCTCCTCTACTCTGACCAACTGGATCATTGGTCTGACTATCCGATTTATCTGGCTGAACAAACCAGTCTACAGGGACGTTTTATTAAGTATTTGGCGCTATTCGGTGCTGATAGTTCTGCTCAAGCCGTTCGCCTGAGCCAACAATTTGCACAAAGCAATCATCATCAATTGGCAGCCATCCGTGAAATTGAGTGGGAGAAATTACAGAGTCATGTACATGATGTATTTTCTATTTTTCAAGTGTATACCCAGCAAGCCAAACTGGTCTGGCATATCGAAAATTATCATCCCTTTATTTTGGCGGATCTGCTGAATAGTCGTAAATTTATTCAGTTTGAAGAAAGCACTGCAGACCTCAATACCCCTATTTTAGTACTTAAAGAACGACAAAAAATTCGGGTCATACATGGCCAAAGACGTGTCGAGCTCTCACGCACTGAGATCGCCTACCCTTGTTTAGTCTTAGACCGCCAGCACGGGGTCAGTTGGCAACTGATTCAAAATACAATTTCGACTTTAGCTGAGCCGATTACGGTATTTCAATTATTTGATTCTATTCAAAAACAACTCACCAACGAGTTGTAGAGTTTTGTATTTTCTACTTGTGTTCTTACGTGAAATTTACAACACTAAAACATCGAAGAACAATAAAGTATGAAAGCATGCAAAGAACTCGACATGTTAGTCCCATCTCTTTATTTTTCTGCCTAAGTTTAGGTACATGCGTCAACGTGGCTTGGGCGGAAAGCAATACAGATAGCACCCAACATTTCGTGCCACCTCATGATGTGGCTGAAATTGACCAAATTGCGTCTCCTCCCAAAGGGAGTGGACTTTTATATCAAATTCCACAGTGGATTGATTCACTTCCAACACTCTTACCCGAAGAGTCTGACGAAGTAATTGTGCCCACCACCGACGTGACTGAAGAGCGAACTTGGGTTGACCGCCAACAAAAAGGCGTTCGGAATTGGGCAGATAAAACTGCAACCCAAATTGATGACTGGTTTGGAGACACGGATCCCAATAAACCAGCCACAGCAACTCTACGGATTTTGGTCGATAACCGCTGGAATAAACATGATGAATACGATGTAAAACCACGTATTCGAGGACGAATCAAACTTCCCACTTTAGAAAATAAACTGAGTGTGGTGTTTGGAGATGACTCTCTGGATAACGAACTGCAAAACAATGTGGCGATTACCAATGAAAACCCACCAAGTGCAGACAACGATAAATCCTTCGACCGTCGACAAACCCGTGATGCCAATAGCTCACTTGCTTTAAGGTGGTCTCAACTGTCAGATCGTTTGCCTTTTGACACTGATTTTGACTTAGGGGTACGTTCAGGCGATGATATTTATGCACGTGTTGAACTCTCTAAGGAATGGAAACTGGACAATGATTTCCGTGCCTATGCAGAACAAATTTACCGCTATGGCATCGACAGTGAAAATTATTTAAGAACGAACTTAGAGTTGACGCATGCCCGCCCAAATCAGGCTTTTTTATCCAACCAATTCAGCCTAACCTATGCAGATGAGCAGGATGATGACCTCACTTGGGACAACTATAGCTTTAGACAGCATCAATTCTTTCATGGTAATCGTTTTAACTACGGTCTCTACACAGGTGGATACTATAATGACGATGACTTAAGGTTGAATAGATGGGGGCCTTTTGTATCATGGCGCCAACCGTTCTTACGTGAATGGTTTTATATCCAAGGCGATTTAAACTACTTTAATGATAAACGTGAAGACCGAAGTCATTACCTCAGTGCCTTAGTTCGTTTTGAGGCACTTTTTTAGTCTAATGCTGAATCTTTAAACACAACTGTGGATAAGTCCAAACTTATCCACGGATACCCACACCACGTGATTTCCCACAGATTGAGTCGAGTTCAGAATGCCTTGAAGTCTCTATATTCGATTCATTGACATAAAAAAGCCTATCTTAGAGATAGGCTTTTTTTAAAACATGTCATGCTTTACTGAAGCAATAAACTGTTAATCCGTTTGATATATTCAGCAGGGTCATCTGGTAAGCCGCCTTCTGCAATCACGGCTTGATCAAAAATCACATTGGCTAAATCATCAAACTGTGTCGAGCCTTCCAACTTTTTCACTAGCGGATGTTCAGGATTGATCTCTAAAATCGGTTTAGACTCAGGTACAGCCTGTCCTGCTTGTTTCAACATACGAATCAGTTGTAGTGAAAGCTCCCCCTCACCAGTGACCAAACAAGCAGGTGAATCGACCAGACGTGTAGTCACACGTACTTCTTTGGTCTTGGTTTTCAATGAATCAGACAGTTTTTCAACCACAGGCTTGAATTGTTCTGCCGCTACTTCAAGTGCTTTTTTCTCTTCAGCATCTTGTAAATCACCTAGGTCAACAGCGCCTTTCGCCACGTTTTGCAGTGGTGTACCATCAAACTCATGGACAAACTCCATTGCCCATTCATCGACACGGTCTGCCATAAGCAGAACTTCAATGCCTTTTTTCTTGAATAACTCCAGTTGTGGTGAGTTCTTCGCGGCATTAAGACTGTCTGCGGTCACATAGTAAATGGCTTTTTGCCCGTCTTGCATACGTGCTTTATAGTCCGCCAATGATGTGGTCACCGCATCATTGTTTGAAGTTGGGAAGCGGAGTAATTTTAAAATACGCTCACGGTTACCAAAGTCTTCGCCCAAGCCTTCTTTCAACACTGAACCAAATTCACTATAGAAAGTTTTAAACTTCTCTTGATCTGTTTCATCTTCCGATTTCGCTAAACCATCCAGCATAGTCAATACACGACGTGCATTGCCTTCTCGAATGGTTTTTACATCACGGCTTTCTTGCAACAGCTCACGACTCACATTCAGTGGTAAGTCCGCACTGTCCACCACACCTTGTACAAAGCGCAAATAGTTTGGAATCAAGTTATCCGCATCGTCCATAATAAAGACACGTTTCACATAGAGCTTAATTCCTGCTTTGGCTTCACGAGTAAAAATATTGGCTGCTGCTTTGCTGGGTACATACAACAGTTGCGTATATTCAGTGCTACCTTCAACCCGATTATGCGCCCACGCTAACGGAGCTTCAAAGTCATGACTTAAGTTCTTATAAAAGTCGATGTACTGCTCTTCAGTGACTTCATTTTTATTGCGTGTCCAGAGTGCGCTAGCTGAGTTAATCGCTTCCCACTCATCCGTTTTCACATACTGACCCGGTTTTGCTTCTTCACCTTCGACAGCTTCTTCTTGCTGCCAAACCTCTTTTTGCATCTCAATCGGCAGACTAATGTGATCCGAGTATTTATTGATAATTTGTTTGACTTTATAAGACTGTAAATAATCCAACGCATCTTCACGCAGATGTAAAATAATGTCCGTACCACGGCTATCTTTGTGAATTTGCTCGACTTCAAACTCACCTGTACCTGCACTAACCCAACGTACAGCATGATCCGCATCCACACCCGCACGGCGTGATTCAACAGTAATTTTATCCGCCACAATAAAGCCTGAGTAGAAACCTACACCAAACTGACCAATCAGTTGTGCATCTGATTTCTGATCACCTGTAAGTTTCGACATAAAGTCTTTGGTTCCAGACTTGGCAATTGTACCTAGATTTTCAATCGCTTCTTGCTCCGTTAAACCGATCCCATTATCTGAAATGGTGAGAGTTTTATTGATTTCATCGAAGCTGACGCGTACATGCAAGTTAGGGTCATTTTCATAATATTCAGGGTGATTAATACCTTCAAAGCGCAATTTGTCGCAGGCATCGGACGCATTTGAAATCAACTCACGCAGGAAAATTTCAGGATTGGAATATAGTGAATGCGTCACCAAATGTAAGAGCTGTGCTACTTCAGCTTGGAAACTATGTTTGTGCGCGTTTTGCTCGCTCATCAATCGCTCCTTAATATATTAAGTCTTATCGAGAATGCTTAATGAATTGGAGTGAGGAATGAGTTTTTCAATAGCGACCAGTATTTTTTTTCCAATTTTTTAAAATGGCCCCTGACGATAAATACGATCCAAAAGAAGATCGAGCTTTTGCTGACGCATTTTATAGACATCCATTAAACAACTTTGTGATGCGCCACAGCGGTCTCGTAGGCTCAACCATTTCATCTGCTCATCTTGAATCATGCCACGCGTCCCCATTGGAACCAAACGTTTTAAAATGTTATAGGTGGTTGCCATTTTGACATCCGCATCATTGACTGAACGATGTTCACAAATCGCATGCTCGGTTATCGTTTGTGCCTTATCGCAATTAAAACTGGCTGCCTGAATATTGATACTCCATGCCAAGCCACAGAGCACGGTTAGATACCGCATATATTTCATTTCTTATGACTCTCTTATTCTGCTTCAGTACATTTTATCTATGGTTTTATTTTAATACTGACTGATGGTGAGTTATTTACTCTTTCATCACTATTCAACTTTAGTCGTTGCATAAAAAAACCCCATCATAGATGAGGTTCTTAAAAAGCTACTTTTGATTATTAAAATTTGTAGCTATAACCAAGCGTATAAATCACTGGGTCGATATCTAACTTAAAGTTTTCAACCACAGTTTCTACTTTTGGGTTTAGGTCTGCATAACGAACATCGACAAACACACCCCAGTTTTTCGCATCAGCAGGTTGATAGTTAAAGCCAACTTGCGCCGCATAACCATAATCTTCTTTAACTTTAACTTTAGTCCCTTCAAGTACACCTGATGTTTCCTCATCCCAAGGAATAAATGCCGTTGCACCTACACCAATATAAGGCGTGAAACCTGTTGAGTTCTTAAAGTTATACTTTGCTGTTACTGTTGGGGGTAAATGTTTGAGTTTTACTGCATTTGATCCATTCACTGTAACATCATGGCTAATCGGAGTTGCCAGTAATAGTTCTGCAGAAATATTGTCATTAAAGAAATATTCAACGGATGGTGTAAACGCCAATTCGCTATCTGCTTCAACAGTTAATGCACCATTGGCAATTTTTGTATCCTGTGTAGGCGCAATAGCAGAGCCACCGACTTTGACTTGCCATTGACCTGCCATTACAGCAGATGTAGAGAGACCCATTAATGTAATTAGAGCGATTTGCTTTAACATTTCAAACAACCTCTGTTTGTAAAATAATTAATATAAAAATAAACATTAATTAATCATAAACAAGAGTAAATTTAATATGCAATGACAATAATAATGTATTTTATATACATGTTTTAATATTTTGTTTTTATTGTATTTTTATTTTAAATAGACCATTTTGGTTGGTTTTAGAAGAACAATAAAAAATCAAAATATATTGATTTTAAATTCCGACTCATTTAATACGAATTAATATTATAAACCTGATTATTTTAATCTGATTTGATAATAAAAAAGGCGATTCATTAAAATCGCCCTTTAAAATAATCTGGGTTTAAATTACAACACCATGGCAGCAATCCAACCAAAAATCAGCAATGGAATATTAAAGTGAATAAAGGTCGGCACGACTGTATCCCAAATATGATCATGTTGACCATCCACCCCTAGACCCGCAGTCGGCCCCAAAGTGGAGTCTGAGGCTGGAGAACCAGCATCACCAAGTGCTGCTGCGGTACCAATCAGCGCTACGGTTGCTAAAGGAGAAAAACCAAACTGGACACACAGCGGTACATAAATCACGGCCAAGACAGGAACACTGGAAAACGATGAACCAATCCCGATGGTTACAAATAAGCCAATGAACAGCATGAGGAATGCAGCCAAAGCATGGTTATCCCCAATCACGTGTACTACGCCATTAACCAGTTGGTTAATATCACCCGTATGGGTCATCACTGAGGCAAAACCTGCCGCAGAAATCATGATGAAGCCAACCAAAGCCATCATGCGCATGCCTTGTACAAAGACATCATCCGCTTCTTGCCATTTAAAAATACCCGCCCCAGACAACACCGCAAAACCAACCAAGCCACCTAAAATCATAGAGCCTGAATACAACTGCGCAATGAGGGTTAGAACAATCGCTAGAAGCGCCATGAAGATGGTTTTCTTTGCAATCACGGGTACATTTTCGGCTTCACGTTTGAGCTCTTCAGCATCTTGAGCCAGATTCACTTCACTTGCACGGATCGGTTTATCCAAGTCAATCGTGGTCACACGTACCACTTCACGGTCGATATAATGACGCGGTTTACGATAGCTAACGAATACCGCCACTAGAGTACCAATCACCATCCCTAATACAGGAATGGCCATTCCTACAGGCATCATCCAACGTTCAACATGCAAATTATATGCAGCACCAATCTTGTTGATATTGCCCATCAAAATTTGTTCTAGGAAAATCGCACCAAAACCAACGGGTAGGAAAATATAGGTTCCGACCAAGCCTAAAGTCAGTACACAGGCTGCCGCACGACGGTCTAAGTTCAAGTGATTCATCACTTTTAACAGTGGTGGAACCAATACTGGAATAAATGCGATATGGACTGGAATTAAGTTTTGTGAACAAATGGCCGCAACAAGTAAAATCGTCAACAGTAAGTATTTCACCTTACGCGCACGTTGATGTGAAACTTCGACTCCTAATAAACCAATCAATTTATGCGCCAATAAATCAGGTAAGCCTGATTTAGACAGCGCCAAAGCAAATGCTCCAAGCACCGCATAGGCTAAAGCCACTTCAGCACCATCACCTAAACCTGCATTAAATGCGCTTACAGTATCGGATAAACTGAGCCCCGCAACCAATCCACCAATAATTGCTGAAATGACCAAAGTCAAAACAACAGAAACTCGTGCCAGTGACAAAATAAACATCACGGCAATCGCAATTACTACTGCATTCATGGAAAACTTAAGATGATAAAAAAAACGGTATTTTAGCAGATTCAATTGGTCGAAACTGTAATTTGCTCAGCTTTATCCAAAGCTATTATATAACCCCAAGGTCTGATTTTTCACTTCGATAGGCTTGTTATCAGTCAGTTTTAGTCCTATAACAAGCCCATGGTAAATTTATGCTTTACCCACAAATTTGCTAATCAGGCCAGCAATCGTTTCAGGCTGACTCAAGATGGCCCAATGGTTAGCATTCACATTCACCCGTTGGAAATTCTCAGCCCACTTCGGCATTTCATCAATTAAAGCAGGGCTCACAAACTGATCTTGTTCCAACACAATCGCCTGTACAGGGCAAATGGCAAAGCGTTCTCGTGGTTTGGTCAGACGTGGAATGAAGTTAGCTCGATAAAGTGCAACCCCATGTTTACCATCTGCCACAATGTGATGATTGAGTGGTAAGTCTAAACGCCCTTCTAAACGTGATAAAACTTTACCCCAATGCTCAGGGCTAAAAAACTGCCAAACAGTCGGTGCCAAAAAAGGCAACTGAAAAGCCGCAATGTACCATGACTTACTCAACTGCTTCAAAAACTGAGGCTTGTGTTGTTTAAACTGTTCCCGCATCCAAAATGCAGCATGGTCTAAGCATGGACCTGAAATGGTGGTAAATGACAGCATACGCTCTCTAAATTTTGGCTCAGTCGCAGACTCCCATGACTGAATCGAACCCCAGTCATGCGCCACCAAATGAAAACTACGTTCTGGAATGACACTATTCACCACACGTTCTAAGTCCAATGACAGCTGAGGCAATGCATAAGCACGTGTACGACGGGGAACACTGGACATCCCAGCCCCACGAACGTCATAAGTGACAATATAAAAATTTTCCACCAGATGCTCAATCACAGGCTCCCAAACCTCTTGATTGTCTGGATAACCATGCACCAAGACCAAGGCAGGATTCTGCGCATTGCCCCATGTTTTCACATAAAGTCTCTGCTGGTCTGTGGTCTGTACCCAGTAACTTTGCAGCTCCATATTTAGCTCCTTATTGTTATTGACTGTTTTTTATCCTTCACTGGCAAAACGATCAATGCCAATTGTTTCCATCTTCTCTAGTATGGATAGAAGTTCATCAGATACCATTGACCGAAATGAGCATTTTAAAAAAATTGGTGACAACACCTATTGTCACAAAATACGTTCTTAACCATTTTGCCCCCTTTAAAGGTGCAGGTATTGAAATTGAGAAGTTTGATCCTAAAAACTACCACATCCGAGTCAAAATGCCGCTTACTCGTCAAAACCGCAATATTGTCGGCGTACATTTTGGTGGGAGTTTATATGCGATGGTCGATCCTTTTTATATGACTTTACTGATGTATCATCTTGGGACTAAATATATTGTTTGGGACAAATCAGCCACTATCCAATTTCTCAGCCCAGGGCGTAGTACCGTCTACGCAGACTTTCGTCTCGATGCCCAAGAAATTGAAACGATCAAACAACTTGCTGAAAATTATGCCCCTGTCCACCGTATTTATACGCTGAATATTTATGATGATGCGGGTATTCGAATTGCACAAGTGGAGAAAACCTTATATATCCGTCGTAAAAAACCAAAACCAGCTCAGCAATAAAAAAGCACTTCCCAATGAAGTGCCTTTATATAGAGCTCTGCTGAAAAGATTATTTACGCTCCTCAATTGCAGCGCCTGCACCACCACCAATCGCGCCACCAATCGCGGCCCCTGTATTGCCACCGATTACGCTTTTACCTACAGCAGAACCAATCGCACCACCAACACCACTGTAGGTTGCATTACGGTTTGAGCCACCTTGGGTTTTACTTCCCACCGCTGCGCCTGCACCACCACCAATCGCAGCACCGACACCACCACCAAGACTATTACCCGCAGCACCACCCACGGCACCGCCTAAAGCAGCTGTGCCAATACGCTGCTCAGAAGGACTCATATTTTCACAGCCTGTGAACATCAGTGTTGATAAAACCAAAGTCGAGACTACACCCATTATTTTTTTCATATTCAAAACTCCTTTACACTATGATCAAAGCATAGTCTTATTTTCTACACAAAATGATCAAATTATGTAATTGCACCCCGTGCATTATTTTCTTTTTTGTAATAATGCAAACCAAGTAAAAAGACCATTTGATCTATGAAATATCACTTTGTTCATTTGAGATCACCCCGAGTAAATAACTTAAATCTTTTAATTCAAGAAATTGTAGAAAGAATCCTTAACTCATTTTAACCTTTGAATTTAAAGGAAAAAAATAATGAAAATACTTGTTACTTCAATATTCCTGTTACTCTGCCTCAATCCTTCTGCACATGCAGATGTACTCAATAATCAAAGCTCATCTACAGTAAAATCACTCAAAAATGTTGCTTATGGCCATCATGCTAAGCAAATGATGGATGTTTATTTTCCATCTAAGCCTTTAGCAGATCAAAAAAACGCACCATTAATGGTTATGGTCCATGGCGGTGCTTGGAGCATAGGTGATAAAAATAATACTGCGGTGATCAAAAATAAAGTGGATTATTGGGGACAACGAGGTTGGATATTTATTTCAATCAATTATCGCTTAGTTCCTGAGGCGACAGTACAACAACAAATCCAAGATGTCGCAGCAGCATTAATTTATATTCAAAACCACGCCTCTGATTGGCATGCTGACCCCACACAACTTGTGCTGATGGGACACTCGGCTGGCGCTCATTTAGTGAGCCTACTGAGCACACGTCCCTCTTGGTTAATAGCACAACCTCAAGTTTGGCGAACCACCATTGCTTTAGATAGTGCCGCTTACAATATCGAAAAGATCATGCAAACTCGGCATGCTCGATTTTATGATCAAGCCTTTGGCACTCAACCCTCAAATTGGAAAGCGCTTTCTCCTGTCTTACAAATTCATCAAAGCTTACCTGCATTTCTTGCTGTTTGTTCAACAATTCGTCCAGACCAACCCTGTATTCAAGCACAGCAATTCATTCAACAAGCACAAAGTGTTGGTACTCAGGCACAATTACTCGCTATTCCGCTTTCACATACTGAAATCAATAACTCTTTAGGAAAAAATTATAAATATACCGAAGCAGTGAATCAATTTATACAAACTCATTAACTGAATGTGATTAACGTAACTCGCTTACTTCAAAAAATAAGCATGGCATTGCTGTTTAGCACGCATAAAAAAGCCACCCGAAGGT